>JBIOIE010000106.1:0-5846 GCA_044449605.1 Candidatus Limnocylindrales bacterium
CACGTGGTCAACCCGATCACGCTCTGGCTCGGTGGGCCGACGCTCACGGTTCGGGGCCGGCGCACCGGACGCCCGATCAGGATGCCCGTGCCCACGCTCGAGTTCGAGGGTGCCCGCTACCTCGTTTCCGGCGGCGGCGAGACGCACTGGGTGCGCAACCTGCGCGCGGCCGGCGTGGGTGAGCTGCGCCAGGGCCGGACGCACGAGCTGTTCCGCGGCGTCGAAGTACAGGGCGAGGAGCACGACCGGGTCGTGGCCGCCTATCGCGAGCGCATGGGCCTGCGGGCCCGGCAGTTCTTCGCTGCCCTGCCCGACCCCGCCGATCATCCGGTCTTCCGGATCGAGGCGCTCGAGCCTGGCGACGGGCGGCAGGAACGATGACCGTCCTCGTCGCCTATGCCAGCCGGCACGGCGCCACCCAGGGCATCGCCGAACGCATCGCAGAGACCCTGCGGGCGGCCGGCCTCGAGGTCGCGGTTGCGCGCGCCGGTTCGATCAGGAAGGTCGCCGGCCACGACGCGTACGTGATCGGGAGCGCGACCTACATGTTCCACTGGCTCAAGGAGGCGGTCGATCTCGTCCGCCGCAACCGGGCCGTCCTGGCCCAGAAGCCGGTCTGGCTGTTCAGCAGCGGCCCGCTCGGGACCGATGCCTTGGACGCGAAGGGCCGCGACCAGAAGGTCGCCGCGGTGCCCAAGGAGATCGACGAGCTGCGAACCGCGATCGGCGCCCGCGACCACCGGGTCTTCTTCGGGGCGTATGCGCCCGATGAGAAGCCGGTCGGACTCGCCGAGCGGTTCCTGTCCCTCATGCCGGCCGCTCGCGACGCCCTGCCCCGGGGCGACTTCCGAGACTGGCCCGACATCGAGGCCTGGGCCGCATCGATCGCCGACGACCTGAAGCAGGTCCGGGCCGGCTGACGCTGGACCAACCCGGCTGGGAACCGCGAGCCTTGCGGTCTGCCTCCACCCGTGGTTCGATTCAGGCCAGGTGTTGACGATCCGATGAGCGACCCAGGGACAGGCCGGACTCCCCGGTGACCCGGAGCCCGCGACGCCTGGCCGCCATCGGCCTGGCGGTCATCCTGATCATCGGGGTCGCGATCGGCATCATCAGCTCCGCGCGGGACGCGCTGGGGCCGGGCGCGGTGACCGTCCGCGGCCTGATCGGCTCGGAGAAGGGCCCCTTCTTCGCCGACGCCGAGGTGATCGCGGCCCTGCGCCGGGGCGGCTTCATCGTCGACGTCTCGACCGCGGGATCGCGCCAGATCGCCTTGGCCGACCTGTCGCATCAGGACTTCGCGTTCCCGGCCGGCGTCCCGGCCGCAGAGAAGATCCGCCAGGACCATGCCGGCGCCACGGCCTTCGTGCCCTTCTTCACGCCGATGACGATCGCCACCTGGAAGCCGATCGTCGACATCCTGATCAGGGCCGGCGTGGCCCGTGTGTCGGGCAACGTGACGACCTTCGACGTGGCCGCGTACATGAAGCTCGTCGACGTCGACACGCGCTGGAAGGACCTGCCCGGCAACACGACCTACCCGGTCAACAAGAGCGTGCTGATCACGACGACCGATGTCCGCAAGTCCAACTCGGCGGCCATGTACCTGGCCCTTACCTCCTACGTCGCCAACGGCGACAACATCGTCCAGAACGACGCCGGCGCCGTGGCCATGGCCGACCGGCTGGCCCCGCTCTTCCTGCGCCAGGGCTTCGTCGCCAGCAGCACCGAGGAGCCCTTCGACGACTACCTCGTGCAGGGCATGGGCAAGAGCCCCATGGTCATGATCTACGAGAGCCAGTTCATCCAGCGGGCGGCGGCGAACGACGGGAGCATCACTCCCGATATGGAGCTCATCTATCCGGACCCGACGATCCTCTCGAAGCACACCTTCGTGGGCCTCACCGCCAACGGCATCCGGCTGGGCGACTTCCTGACCAACGATCCCGAGATGCGCACGCTGGCGACGCGCTACGGCTTCCGGACGACGGACACGGCGGCCTTCACGAAGTTCGTGGCCGACCACCAGTTGTCGGTCCCGGCCTCCCTCCTCGATGTCATCGACCCGCCGACCTACGAGGCGATCGAGGCGATGATCACCCGGCTCGAGGCGGCCTACCAGGGCAGCGGCCTGCCGTCGCCATCGACCTCGGCTTCGCCCTGAACCACCCATCCCCGATCAGCCCAGGAGCGACGCGATGACCGACCAGTCCCTGCACCTGTCAGCCCCGGCGCCCGATGCGGCCGCCGAAGCGCCGACCCCGGCAGCGGGTCCGACCGAGGCCGGCGCCCCGGCGCAGACGCTCGTCCTGGAGGTTCCGCAGCCGGTCACGGCGGTCGCCCCGACCCAGGCCGCCGGGGCAGTGCCCGTGGCCGCCGCGGATCGGGCCAGGCTCGACGCGATGGTCTCGGGCTATCTCGACGCGGTGTCCACCCTCGACACCCACAGCCAGGCGTTCAGCGACAAGGTCAGCGACATCTCCAAGCTCGGGGACGACGACATCCGGGCTTCGGCGGCGGTCTCGAACCGGCTCCTCGACAAGCCCCTGGCGGCGATGCAGAACGGAGGGCTGACCGAGACGTCGGCCGTCAGCAAGTCGCTGCTCTCGCTACGCCGGGAAGTGCAGGATCTCGACCCGTCGAAGCAGGGCGACCTGTTCAGCCCGCGCCGGCTGCTCGGCCTACTGCCCTTCGGCGCGGGCAACCGGATCCAGGACTACTTCGACAAGTACCGCTCCAGCCAGCATGAGCTGGACGCGATCATCACCGCCCTGTACCACGGACAGGACGAGCTGCAGAAGGACAACGCATCGATCGAGCAGGAGAAGGTCAACCTCTGGGCGGTCATGGGCCGGCTGCGCCAGTACGCCTACCTCGCCCAAAGCCTCGACACCGCGTTGAGCGCGAAGATCGCCGCCATCGAGGCCACCGATCCCGAGCGGGCCAAGGTGCTCCAGGAGGACATGCTCTTCTACGTCCGCCAGAAGAACCAGGACCTGCTCACCCAGCTCGCCGTGAGCGTGCAGGGCTATCTCGCCCTCGACGTCATCCGGCGCAACAACATCGAGCTGATCAAGGGCGTGCAGCGCGCGACCACGACGACCGTTTCAGCGCTCCGGACAGCCGTCATCGTCGCCCAGGCGCTGGCCGATCAGAAGCTCGTGCTCGACCAGATCACGGCCCTCAACACGACGACCTCGAACCTCATCGAGTCGACCTCCGAGCTGCTCCATCAGCAGTCCGGCGCGATCAACGAGCAGGCCGCCTCCTCGACCATCGAATTGGGCAAACTCCAGGCCGCCTTCAACAACATCTACGCCACCATGGACGAGATCGACACGTTCAAGGTCGCGGCCCTCGACACGATGCAGAAGACGGTCAGCGCACTCTCGACGGAGATCGAGAAGTCGCAGGCCTACCTCGACCGGGCCCGCTCGTCCGAGGACACTGGCAAGGGCATCGACGCCCTGGGTTCCGGGCGGTGAGCCGCCCGCGCTCCCGGGCCGGTCTCGCTGCGTTCGTTGCCGCGGGCCTGTTTGCGAGCGTGGGCCTGGCGGCCTGTGGGAACTCGACGAATCCACAGGACACGAACTCCCCAGCCACGCTGAGCGTGATGGCCGGCTCCGAGGTCAAGGACCTCGAGCCGTTCCTGCCCGACATCGCCAGGGCGACCGGGGTGACCCTCGTGATGCACTACTCGGGCACCCTCGAGGGCGCCGAGGCCATCGACGGCGGCGCGGCCACGGACGTGGCCTGGTTCGCCAACGGCCACTACCTCTCCCTGCTGCCGGCCGCCGGCAAGCGGATCGTCGCCCAGACGAAGATCATGCTCAGCCCGGTCATCATCGGGGTGAAGCGGAGCGTCGCCGACCGGTTCGGCTGGACGAACAACCCGAACGTCACCTGGAAGGACATCCAGGCCCGCTCGGCCGACGGTTCCTTCCACTTTGCGATGACCAACCCCGCGGCCTCCAACAGCGGCCTCACCGCCCTCATCGGCGTCGCCTCCGCGCTTTCCGGCAGCTCCGACTCCATCGACACCGGCCAGATCGACACGACCGCGCTGCGCGCCTTCTTCAAGGGCCAGACGCTCACCGCCGGCAGCTCCGGCTTCCTGGCCGACACCTACGTCCGCCAGCAGGACAGCGTCGACGGCATCGTCAACTACGAGTCGGTCCTGATGAGCCTCAACGCCGGCGGGCAGCTCCACGAGCAGCTGGCGCTCATCTATCCCAAGGAAGGCATCATCACCGCCGACTACCCGTTCATGCTCCTCAACGCCGACAAGCGGGACGCCTACGACAAGGTCACCGCCTACCTGCGCACGCCGGACGTCCAGAAGCGGATCATGACCGACACGGCACGGCGGCCGGCCATCCCGGGCATCCCGCTCGACGCCAGGTTCACGACCCAGACCCTCATCGAGCTGCCCTACCCGGCCAAGCTCGAGACCATCGACGGGCTGATCACGGCCTACCTGGACGAGGTCAGGCGGCCGGCCAGCGCCGTCTTCGTGCTCGACGTCTCCGGTTCGATGAGCGGCGCTCGCCTGGCCAACCTGCAGACGGCAATGAGCGCCCTGACCGGGACGGACACCAGCCTGACCGGCAAGTTCGCCCGCTTCCGGGCGCACGAGGACGTGACCATCATCACCTTCGCCAGCCAGGTCGAAGACGAACGCACCTTCACCATCGACGACACCGATCCGAACGGCCCGGACATGAGCGCCATCCGCGCCTACATCGACGGGCTCACGACGTACGACAGCACGGCCATCTACTCCGCCTTGGAGGAAGCCTACGGGGCGGTCGAGAAGCAGCAGGCGGCCGATCCGAGCCGCCTGTACTCCATCGTCCTGATGACCGACGGCGAGAACAACGCCGGCGTCGATGCCGGCCAGTTCGAGAAGGACTACGGGGCGCTGCCCGACGCCGTCCGGGCGGTGCATGTCTACCCGGTGCTCTTCGGCGATGGCCGCAAGGACGAGATGACCCAGATCGCGACCCTCACCGGGGGCACCGTCTTCGACGCGACGACCTCCTCGCTGCTCACGATCTTCAAGCAGATCCGGGGCTACCAGTAGGATGCGCCGACTCCAGGCCTTCCTCTACTCCCGGCGCAACATCGTCGCCTCCCTGCTCGCCCTGGGCGGCCTGGCCCTGCACTTCATCGGGCTCGTCGGCGGCCCCATCTGGCTGCCGATCACCGTCGGCCTCTACGCCATCGGCTACCTGCTCGTGCCGGGCGAGCAGGGCCTCGAGCTGCGGCTCGGCGCGGCGGAGGACGCCGGCGAGGTCCGGGACGGGCTGGCCCGGCTGCTGTCCGGCCTGCGGGGCAAGGTGGCCGACGACATCTTCCAGAAGGTCCTGAGCATCCAGAACTCCATCCTTGCCACGCTGACCGTGGAGGAGGGGCCGGGCGACGGCGCCGATCCCAACGTCTACCTCATCCGCCAGACGGCCCTGAGCTACCTGCCCGACGCGCTCGACACGTACCTCCGGATGCCCCGTGCGATGGCCGAGCGACGCCCTGTCGCCGACGGCCGGACGCCCCACGACGTGCTCCTCGACCAGCTCGACCTGATGGACCGCCGTCTCGCCGACGTCGCCGACGACATGGCCCGCCACGACTCGGACAAGCTCTTGGCGAACGGGCGCTTCCTGGCCGAGAAGTTCGGCGTCAGTTCGCTCCAGGTCCCCGACGCGTCCGCGGAGACGACCGAGGCGGCGAAGGCCGTGCCCGTCGGCGTGGAGGAGCCGGCCAAGGTCGCCACGCCCGAGTCGGTCGGCGAACGCGAGCGCGTCCACTGATGTCCGACGAGCCGGGCGGCGGGGGGCCCGGATCGG
>JBIOIE010000107.1:0-5742 GCA_044449605.1 Candidatus Limnocylindrales bacterium
ACGGCCGCCGAAGCCGCGACCCGGTTGCCGGCGAAGGTCCCGCCGTGGCTCATCTTCGCGGGCAGCATCTCCATGATCTCCCGTCGGCCCCCGAAAGCCGCGACCGGGTAGCCGTTGCCCATCGCCTTGGCGTATGTGGCGATGTCCGGGGTCACACCGAAGAACTCGGCGGCGCCCCCACGGGCCATCCGGAAGCCGGTCTTCACCTCGTCGTAGTGGAGCAGGATGCCGTACTCGCGGGTCAGCGCCCGGAGGCCCTCGTGGAAGCCGGGCCGGGGCATGATCGCCTGGGCGTTGCCGAGCACCGGCTCGACGATGACCGCGGCGATCTGCTCGCCCTCGCGCTCGAAGACGCGGCGCAGGAAGTCGAGGTCGTTGAACGGCGCCGGGACGATCGTGTCCGCGATGGCGCCGGGGATTCCCCGGCCCCAGGCCAGCCGCACGGGGTTCTCCCGGTCTCCCAGTGCACTCACGTCGTCGGGGATGACGCTGATCAGGGCGTAGTCGTGCATGCCGTGGTACTGGCCCTCGAACTTGAGGATCTTCGAGCGCCCCGTGTACGCGCGGGCGAGGCGCATGGCGTGCATCGTCGCCTCGGTCCCCGACACGGTCAGGCGGACCATCTCCACCCAGCCGGTCAGCTCCTTGATCAGCTCGGCGGCCTGGACCTCGTCCTCGGTCGTGAGCGCGAAGCTGTTGCCCAGCCGCATCCGCTCGGCAACGTGGTCGTCGACACGTGGGTCGCCGTGGCCGAGGATGACCGGGCCGTAGCCCATGCGCAGGTCGATGTACTCGTTGCCATCGATGTCCCAGACGCGGCCGCCCTGGCCCCGCGCGATGTAGACGGTGTCCTCGCCCCAGGCCCGGAAGTTCGAGTTCGTGCCCCCCGGCATCGAGCGCAGGGCGCGCTGCCAGAGGGCCGCCTGCCGGGACCGCTCGAGTCTCGGTCCGACAACGACCGGACGGTGCTGCATCTGTGTCTACCTCACTGCCGGGCTCAGGTCCGAGGCCGCCCCCATCGCCATCATGATGCCCGCGCCGGGTGGCCGGTGGCAACATGTGCACGAACAACCACAGACGAGTTGACATGGGCGATCTCTCGAGTCCGGTACTCCTCGCGATCTTCCTGGTCGGCGGCGTCGCCACCTGGTTCGCGGGCATCGCCCTCTCGCGAGCCACGGACGCCCTGGACGAGCGCCTGCACCTGGGCGAGGCGCTCGGCGGGGTCATCCTCCTGGCCATCTCGGGCAGCTTGCCCGAGGTCGCGATCACGGTTGCCGCGGTCCTCCAGGCCCACCTCGACGTGGCCGCCGGGAACCTCATCGGCGGGATCGCGATCCAGACGATGGTCCTCGTCGTGTGCGACCGGGCGGTCGGCGGCGACAAGCCCTTGAGCTACCTGGTCGGCTCGCTCATCCCGGTCCTCGAGGGCGCCCTGGTCGTCGTCGTCGTGGCGGTCATGCTGATGGGCACGATCCTGCCCCCGTCGACGGCGATCGCCGGCGTCAGCCCGGCTTCATTGGGGATCGTCGCGACCTGGTTGCTGGGGATCCTCCTCATCAACCGGGTCCGGACCCACGAGCCGTGGCAGGTGACGATGCCCGGCAGCCAGGCCGGTCGACGTCATCGCCGGATCCCGCACCCGCGGGCGCCGCGGCCCTTCGCCGGCAGCAGCACCCTCCGCATCGTCCTGCTCTTCCTCGCCGCCAGCGCGGTCATCCTCGTGGCCGGCGTGGCCCTCGAGTCGAGCGGCAGCACCCTGGCCGACCGGGCCGGGATCAGCGGCGTCGTCTTCGGCGCGACGTTCCTGGCCCTGGCCAGCGCCCTGCCCGAGATCAGCACCGGCATCGAGGCCGTCCGTCTGGGCGATCACCAGCTGGCCATGGGCGACATCTTCGGGGGCAACGCCTTCCAGCTCTGCCTGTTCGTGCTGGCGGATCTCCTCGCGGGAACGCCGCTGTTGCCCCTCGCGGGAAGGGCCAACGCCTGGCTCGGGGCCCTCGGCATCGTCCTCACGGGCATCTACATCGGCGCGATCATCGTGCGCGTCGAGCGCCGGCACGCCGGGTTCGGGGCGGACTCCCTGTTGGCCATCGTCGTCTTCGTGCTCGGGATGTGGGGGCTGACGATCATCGCGAGCTAGCCGACGGCCCAGGCTGGCGTCGACAGCGCCCCGCCCTGATGATCGTCGGACGTGCCTGGCCTAGCGCTGGTGCTCGCGGTTCGGGCGGGCTTCCTTGTGCCGAGCGCGCTCGCCGGGCGAACGCTCCAGGTCCTTGGTCCGGTCGTGGATCGTGTGGCGGCCCGCCGTGGGGTCGAGCAGGAAGCCCTGGCCCTCGACGTCCGGCGCCTTGTCCTGGGTTTCCTTGCGGATCTTCGGCTTCATCCGAGTCTCTCCTTGCCTTGCCGCCGTCGGTCCCTGACTGGGGCGGCCCAGCAGCAGGATGCGCCGATCCCTCGGATGCGGCTATGGACCAGCGGACGGCGTGGCCGTCGAACGCCCGACAGCGAGCGTCGGCCCCGCACCCGACCTGTGGCCCGTCAGAACATGCCACAGGCCACATCACCTGCCGCCCACCTGGGCGGCAGCATCCGGGGATGGACACCACCCCACCCACCCCAGACGACCTCATCTCCCCGATCGTCCGGCGGTCTCTGACCCGCCGCGGCTTCCTGCGCGGCGCGGCGGTGACGGGCGGCGGCCTGATCGCCGCAGGCCTGGCCGCGTGCGCCCCAGCGGGAGGCGCCAACTGGGCCTACTCGCCGGTCGCAGCACCGGCTTCGGGCGGGCCGACACCATCGCCGGCCCCGAGCGGGACGCCCAACGCAACGCCGGCCGGTAGCGGGATCCTGCCGTCGCCGAGCCCTTCGGGCGGACCCATCCCCACGGGCTGGACACAGCACGACGTCGACGCGCGGCGGGTGATCCGGCGCTACCTCGGCAACCTCGTCCCCGCGCTTAAGGGGATCTACGGCGACGCCGTGTTCGCCAAGTTGGCCGACATCCTCGGGGCGGACGAGGCCTACCCGGAGCTGGGCCAGAAACCGGCCTTCGTCCAGGTGCCTCAGCTGGTCCTCAACGACCTGTTGCAGCCGCTCAAGCCGACGCTGGACGGCGACGTCAAGGTCTTCAGCCTGACCATCGACGAGCTGGAACAGCACATCGACGAGCTGATGCCGCCGGTCGCGGCCCTCGGCTACGGCAAGCAGTGGCCCGGCCCCACCATCCGCGTCAGCCAGGGCGACAGGGTCCGCGTCACCTTCACCAACAACCTGAAGGAGACGACGACAGTCCACTTCCACGGCGTCGAACAGGACGACTTCCTCCAGGACGGCGTCCCCTTCGTGACCCAGAAGCCGATCATCCCCGGCGCCTCGTATTCATACGAATTCACGGCGACCAATCCCGGCTCGCTGATGTATCACTCGCACCACAACGCGACCGACCAGGTCGGGCGGGGGCTGTTGGGCGCCTTCCTCGTCGACCCGGTCCCGGACCCGGTGAAGTACGAGCGCGAGTACGTCTGGATCTCGAACGACTCGCTGGGCGGCTTCACCATCAACGGACACGGCTTCCCGGCCACGGTCCCGGTCCTGGCCGCGGCTGGCGAGACGGTGCGCATCCGGTTCATGAACGAGGGGGTGATGATGCACCCCTGGCATAGCCACGGCTACACCATGAAGGTCATCGCCCGTGACGGCCGGCCGCTGGGCAGCGCCGCCTTCGAGTGCGACACTCTGGGGGTCAACCCGGGCGAGCGCTACGACGCGCTGATCAAGGCGGACAGGCTCGGTGTGTGGGCCTTCCACTGCCACATCCTGCCTCACGTGGAAGGGGCGTCGGGCATGTTCGGGATGGTCAACACCCTGATCGTCGTCCCCCAGAAGTCAGATGTCGATGCGATCGTCCAGGCCCTTCTCAGCTAGCCTTCGCACGACCGGCAGCACACTGGTGGCCCTGTTCCTGGCCATCGCCTGTGCGGCAGGCCCGGGCGGCGGCGTCTCGGTCACGGACGCCTGGGTGCGCCCGACGACCGGGGCCGACCTCTCGACGGCCGCGTATCTGACCATCGCCAACACCACGGGCCAGGCGGACGCGCTCCTGAGCGTCTCGAGCCCGGCCGCCACCTCGGTCGAGATGCACCTGACCTCCATGGACAGCATGGGCATGACCGGCATGCAGCCGATCTCCCGCATCGACGTGGCCGCGGGGGCCACGACCACGCTCGAGCCGGGTCGCATGCACCTGATGGTCATGGGCCTGGGCAAGGCGCTTGCGGTCGGCGACAGGATCGAGCTCGATCTCGTCTTCGAGCACGCCGGCAGGGTCGTGGTGGAGGCGGAAGTCCGGCAGGGCTGACCATGGGTCAGTGGGCCGGCGGCGTGCGTTCGGGTTGGGGAGCTCCGGCCGTTCCCGGCCGTGGACATCGCGTCCTCGTCATCATCGCTGTGGCCGTGGCCGCCATCATGGTCGGCGGCGGCCTGCTCTTCCGGCCCGCGCATCCCCTGACCGGCAGCCTCGGGCCGGGCGCAGCGGCCGGGTCGAGTGCCAGCGCATCGCCGGGGCTCACTGCGAGTCCCGACGTTGGCGCTTTCTTCTACCCCGAGGTTCGAGAGGCGCCTCCGATCGTCCTCCTCGATGCCGATGCAGCGCCGTTCACGCTGGCCTCGCTGCGCGGCGCGCCCGTGCTCGTATTCTTCGGCTACACGCACTGCCCGGACGTCTGCCCGATGACGATCGGCATCCTCGGGGAAGTCATGCGGGCCTTCGGCGACGGCGTGCACGCCGTGTTCGTCACCGTCGACCCCGAACGGGACACGCCCGCGTGGCTCAAGGAGTACGGCACCTACTTGCCCGCCGGCTTCACGACCCTGACCGGTACGCCGGAAGCGATCCGCGCCACGGCCGATGCCTGGGGCGTGAAGTACGCCCGGGTCGAGACGGCGGTCCCCGGGGAGTACGCGATGTCCCACACCGCCGACGTCTTCCTCGTCGACGCGGACGGCCGCCTGCGTGCCGACTTCCCCTTCGGGACCGGCTCGGAGGCGATGACCGCGGTCCTGCGCGCCGTGGCCGCCTCGACGCCCGGGCCGGGCGCGTCGACAGCGCCGGCGCCGTCGCCGACCCGGCCGCCATCGGCGCTGCTGCTCCAGCCCGAGGTCGTCTCATCCTCCGTGTGGGCCGGCGAGCACAGCCCGGTCATCCTCGGCCTCACGGGGCCCGGCGGTCGGGTCAACGACACGTCGGCGAGCGTGACGGTCCAGCTCATGACCGCGGACGGCGCCCCCGTGGGTGGGGCCGTCGCCGCCGTCGCGGTGCAGCCGCCCGGCGTCGACGAGGTGTCCTTCGTCGCCACCCTGGACATCCCCTCACCTGGCACGTGGCGTTTCAACGTCAGTGCCCAGATCGGCGCGGTGCCCCTCGTGGGATCGACCGGGCTCGTGACCGCCCTCGACCAGGGCGCGACGCCGGTCCTAGGCGATCCCGCGCCATCGACCCACACGCCGACGTTGGACGACGTCGGCGGCGTGGCCCTGGCCGTGACCACCGACCCGATACCCGATCCGCGCCTCTACTCCACGTCGACGACCGATGCCCTTGCCGCTCACACGCCGTTCGTCCTGGTGCTCGACTCGGCGAAGTTCCGGGTCACCGCTGTCTGCGGCCGCGCCCTGGTCATGGCCAAGTACCTGCTCGACCGTTGGCCGCAGGTGATCTTCATCCATGACGAGCCGTTCCGC
>JBIOIE010000108.1:0-5702 GCA_044449605.1 Candidatus Limnocylindrales bacterium
CGAGGCGGCCATGAACGCCATCGAATACGGCAGCCAGAGTGACCCCACCGTGCCCTTCGAGGTCCTGGTTGCCGTGGAGGGCGGCGACGTCGTCGTCCGCGTCACCGACCGCGGTCTCGGCGGCCCGCTCGCGGAGACCGAAGAGCCGGACATCGAGAAGAAGCTCGTCGGCGAGCAGAAGCCGCGCGGCTGGGGCCTCTTCCTCATCAAGCACATGGTGGACGCCGTGGAGGTCACGACGAACGGCACGGGCCGGACGGTGGCCATGACCCTGCACCTGGAAGGAGACGGCGATGCCGGCCATCCCGTTCAGGGCTGAGGTCGGGGGGTCGCGCGACGTCGCGACGATCGAGCTGCACGGCGATATCGACGCCGTGGCCGAGGCCGGACTCGGGGCCGCCTACGCCGATGTCGCAGCCCTCGGCCCGGGCGCGGTCCTGCTCGACTTCGGGGACGCCGCCTACATCAACAGCACGGGCATCGCGTTGATCATCCGGCTCCTTGCCGACGCTCGCCGCGACCAGCGCGAGGTCCGGGCAACCGGCCTCAGCGATCACTACCAGGAGATCTTCCGGATCACCCGGCTGTCCGACTACGTGCGCATCGTGGACGACCCGGCGAACCCGCCGGGAGGGGATCGATGACGCCGGGGACGATGACGCTCGAGGTCCGCCGGCTCACCGCCGAGGCGTCCGAGATCGCCATCGGGGGCGAGGTCACGTCCGCCGCCGAGGGCCGGCTCATCGACGCCTACCACCGCGCGAGCGCGGAGGGGGCGAGGGTCATCGTCCTCGACTTCGGCCGACTCGAATACATGAACAGTGGCGGCATCGGCCTCTTGGTGACCCTGCTCATCCGGGCGCAGCGCCAGGGCCAGAGGCTCATGGCCGTCGGCCTGAACGAACATTACCGGCAGATCCTGGCGCTCACCCGCCTCGACGAGTCGATCGGCATCCACGCGACCGAGGCCGAGGCCCTGGCTTCCGCTGGCGCCTGACGCGATCCCGGGGTCGAGGCGCGGCCTGGCCAGGGTCTCCGCGGGAGCGCGGCGAATGGGCGGGTATACTCAGCCCGCTTCCGACGACGCCCATCCGAGCGCCTCCGGCCCGCGGCTCGTGCGCCCGCCGAACCGGATCCGCGCCAGCCTCCATCCGCCAAGGACCCGCCCCGCAGCATGTTCGACGCCTTCCTCGGTCTCTTCTCGCGCGACATCGGCATCGACCTGGGCACCGCCAACACGCTCGTCCACGTGCGCGACCGGGGCATCGTCATCAGCGAGCCGAGCGTGGTCGCCATCGAGGCGCGCACGAAGAAGGTCCTGGCCATCGGCGCCGAGGCCAAGCGGATGGTCGGCCGGACGCCGGCCAACATCATCGCCGTCCGCCCCCTGCGCGACGGGGTCATCAGCGACTTCGACGTGACCGAGCAGATGATCAAGTACTTCGTGCACCGGGTGCACGACCGGGTGGGGCTCATCCCTCGCCCGCGCATGCTGCTGGGCATCCCCTCGGGCGTGACCGAGGTCGAGAAGCGCGCCGTGCGCGACGCCGCCCTCAACGCCGGGGCCCGCTGGGCGCGCCTCATCGAGGAGCCGATGGCCGCGGCCATCGGGGCCGGCCTGCCCGTCGGCGAGCCCACGGGCAGCCTCATCGTCGACATCGGCGGCGGCACGACCGAAGTCGCCGTGATCAGCCTGGGCGGCATCGTCGTGTCCCGCAGCATCCGCATCGGGGGCGACGAGATGGACCAGGACATCGTGGCCTACGCCCGGCGCGAGTACAACCTGCTGCTCGGCGAGCGGACCGCCGAGGACATCAAGATCGCCGTCGGCTCGGCCTACCCGGGCGAGCACGACGAGCGGCGCATCACCCTCCGTGGCCGCGACCTCCTGACCGGCCTGCCGCGGGCCGTGGAGATCGGCGCCGACCAGGTGCGGGAGGCCATCGAGGGCTCGGTCCAGCAGATCGTCGACACGATCAAGGACACCATCGAGGAGACTCCGCCCGAGCTGGTCGCCGACATCATGGACCAGGGTGTCGTGCTGGCCGGCGGCGGGGCCCTGTTGCTGGGCCTCGATCGCCGGGTGGCCGAGGCGACCCAGATGCCGGTCCACGTCGCCGACGATCCGTTGACCTGCGTCGTGCGGGGGACGGGCAAGGTGCTCGAGGAGCTGGACCTCATGGAGCGCACCCTCGTCGCCGAGACGTACGCTAGGCCGCCGCGCTAGGAGCGCGGCACCGCCATCGGAGCCGCTCGATGTTCGCCTCCCGCGCCAGCCGCCGCCGCAGCATCGCCTACATCCTCCTCCTCGTCGCCTCGCTGTTGCTGCTCGCCCTGAGCGACACGGGCGTGCTGCGGGATGTGCGCGCCGGCGCGTCCTTCGCCCTGACGCCGATCCAGACGGCGCTCGCGGACCTGACCCGGGGCGCCACCTCGCTGTTCGCCACGCTCGGCGAGATCGACCGACTCCAGCGCGACAACCGCGACCTCCAGGCGCGCAACGACGCGCTCGAGGCAGAGAACCGCCGCCTTGCCGGGCTGGCGGCCACGAACCAGACCCTGACCGACCTGCTCCACCTCAAATCCACGCTGGAGTACCGGACGGTCGCGGCGGAGGTCATCAGCCGCCAGATCAGCCAAGTCGAGCGCGTCATCTCGCTCGGCAGCGGGTCGGACAGCGGCATCAGCGTCGGCGACGTCGTCGTGGCCGGCGGCGCGGCGCTCGTCGGCCGGGTCGTCGAGGTCGGTCCGAACTACAGCCGGGTGCTGCTCATCAGCGACACGCGCTCGACCGTCATCGGCCTGACTCAGGGCAGCCAAGCCACCGGCAATGTCGAGGGAGAGCTGGGCGGCGCGCTGTCGATGGGCGAGATCGCCTCGACCGACACCGTGGCCGTCGGCGACGAGGTCGTGACCGCCGGCATCGACCTCGGCAACGGCATCCGCTCGCCGTTCCCGAAGGGCCTCCTCATCGGTCGCATCGTGGAGGTCCACAGCGACCCGATCGCGGTCGTCCAGACCGCCTTCGTCGAGGCGGCCGCGCCGCTCGACAAGCTCGAGTACGTCCTTGTCATCACCGACTATCAGGGCGGTATCCCGATCGCCCCCAGCCCCTCGCCCGACAACGGCGGAGGATCGTCGCCGGTGCCGGGCGGGTCGCCGAGCACCCCGCCCATCGAGCTGCCCAGCCCGTCCGTCTAGGCCGGCCTCGGCCCCGGCGGGCCCGCACCGACCCCTCGGCTAGACTGTCGCCGATGAGCCGACCCGGCGCGAGCACGGCGCCCGTGACCTCGCCCGTCCCGGCCGACGGCGCCGGCGCTTGGGTCGTGCTGCCGACCTACGACGAGGCCGAGAATCTCGAGCGCATCGGCGTGGCGATCCTGGCCCGTCTGCCGGCGGCGACGCTGCTCGTCGTCGACGACGGCTCTCCCGATGGCACGGGCGACATCGCCGACGCGATGGCCGGGCGCGACCCACGGGTGCGCGTGCTCCACCGCGCCCGCAAGGCCGGCCTCGGGCGGGCGTACCTGGCCGGCTTCGCTGTGGCCCTCGAGGGCGGCGCGGAGCGGGTCGTGCAGATGGACGCCGACTGGTCGCACGATCCGGACCACCTGGCCGGCCTGCTCGCCGCCCTGGCTGACGCGGATCTCGTCATCGGTTCGCGCTACACGCCGGGCGGCGCAGTGCGCGACTGGGGCCTCATGCGCCGGGTGGTCTCGCGCGGTGGCTCGCTCTTCGCCCGGACCGCGCTCGGCCTCGGCCCGTCCGATCTGACTGGCGGGTACAAGGCCTGGCGGGCGGAGACGCTGGCCGCGTTGCCGCGCGACGGGGTCCACGCCGGCGGCTATGTCTTCCAGATCGAGATGACCTACCTGGCGGACCGGTTCGGGGCCCGTATCGTCGAGGTGCCCATCACCTTCACGGACCGCCGCGTCGGTCGCAGCAAGATGAGCCGGCGGATCGTGGGCGAGGCCCTCATCGTCGTCGTCGGCCTGCGCTGGGCGGAGCTGCGTGGCCGCGGCCCGCGCCGCGCCGCGCCCGCGCCCGCACCGCCGCCGCCCGCGGCACCGCCACCGTCGGCACCGCCACCGTCGGCCCCGCCCGAGGCCGGCACCTGATGCAGACGCTCAAGGGCCTGCCCGCCCGCAGCCCTCGCCAGCCTGCCGGCTGCAGGGTGGTCATCGACGTGCGGCCGCTCCAGGAGCCCGAGCGGACGCCGATCACGGCGGCCTACCTGGAGCGCCTCCTGGAGGCGTTCGCGGCCCGGCCGCTCCCCGGCGAGTCGTTCGTGGTCAGGCTGCGGACGCTGCGCGACGACCCCGCCGACGCACTCGAGGCGCGCGGGCTCGTCGTCGCCGGCAGGCGACGCCTGCCGCCCACGGCGCGACTCCTGCGCTCCGGCGGCCTGACCCTCGACTCGTTCATGCTCCGCGGTGCCGAGGTGGGCAGCGCCCGGGGCGCCGAAGCCGGCGCGGCCGGCGCCGTTTATCACACGGCCGGTGGGGCCGTGCCCATCGGCTCGCGCCTGCCGGTCGTGGCCACCCTCCTCGACCTCGCGCCCTGGGAGCTGCCCGAGGTCTACGCGCGCAGCGCAGCCGCCCGCTTCGGGCACCGGCTCCGGGCGCGCGTGCTCCACGACGCGGCCCGCCTCATCGTCACCTCCCGGGCCACCGGCGAGTCCGCCCGCCGCCGGATCCACATCCGGCCCGAGCGGATCGCCGTCATCCCCCTGGCGGCCGACCCGGCCTTCGGGCGCGAGGCGGCGGATCCCGAGCGCGTTGCGCGCCTCCGGGCGCGCCTCGGCCTGCCCGACCGCTACCTCGTCTTCGCCGGCCGCTACGACGCGCGCAAGGACCTGGGCACGCTCTTCGCGGCCCTCGCCGGGCTGCGCGAGGAGGGTCCGGCGCGGCCCACCCGCCGGGCCGCCGGGGCGGCGCGCGCAGGCGCCACGGCGGAAGGCGCCGCGACCACCGACCCGTGGCCCCCGCTGGTCGTCCTGGCCGGGGCTGCCGGCGCCGACGAGACGGACGTGGCGGCCCTCGGACGGGCGGCGGCCCGGCATGGCGTCTCGGACCTGGTCCGCCTGACGCCCCGCCTCGGCCAGGATGAGCTGGCCACGCTCGAAGCCAGCGCGCGCGGCTTCGTCTTCCCGAGCATCAGCGAGGGCACCGGCCTGGCCGCGCTCGAGGCGCTCGCCGGCGGGATACCCGTGGTCGCCTCCAAGACCGGGCCGCTGCCCGAGATCGTGGGCACGGCCGGCATCATCGTCGAGCCCCGCGAGGAGCGCCGCCTGGCGGAGGCGCTCCGCGCCGTCTGGTCCGATGGGCGCATCCACGACCAGCTGCGCCGGTCTGCCCAGGCCCGGGCCGCGGCCCCCCGCCGGACCTGGGACGACGTGGCTCGCGAGACCCGGGTCGTCTATGCCGAGGCGGCCGCGCCCCTCGGTTGAGCATCCGGGCGCAGCCCGCCCGGCCGCGTCACTCGGCGGTGGGCTGATCGATGACCCGCGGCCCGATCTTCCAGGTCACGGCCGTGCCGATGGGCACGACCTGGCACGCGTCCTGGCCGCGCACGAGGGGGACCGGCGTGCCCTTCAGCGACCCGCTGGCATAGGTGAGCGTCGTCGGCGAGGCGTCGTCCTTCTTCGACCAGCGGGCGGCGATGAGCGTGCCGTCGCGGAAGACGAGCGCCCGGCCGCTGCC
>JBIOIE010000109.1:0-5652 GCA_044449605.1 Candidatus Limnocylindrales bacterium
ACGTACTGCGGCTCGCCTTCGGTCGGGTGGGTGTGCATCCGGAAGCCCGGGGCCGCATTGACCTCGACGATGGCGCCGCCCTGCTCGCGCACGGGGATGGCGATGTCGGGCACGATGAAGTCGATGCCGGCGACGTCGAGGCCGACCACCCGGGCCGCCGTCTCGGCGATCTCGGCGTTCTCGGGATGGGCCTCGATGGTCCGGTCGATCGAGGTGCCGCCGGTGGACATGTTGCCGGTCAGGGCCAGCTTCACGGGCGTGCCCCTGGGCGGCACCGCGTCCATCGTCCAGCCCTGGGCGACGACGAGCCCCTCGGCCGCGGCGTCCGTCGCGATCTTCGTGAGCACCTTCTCGTGGCCGATGCCGCGGCGCGGGTCGCTGTTCTCGATGGCCACCAGCTCGCGCACGGTGTGGACGCCGTCGCCGACGACCCGGGCCGGGATGCGCTCGGCGATCGCCGCCACCTTGCCGCCGATGACGAGGCAGCGATAGTCGTTGCCGGCTACGAAGCTCTCGACGACGACATCGCCGCCGCGCGACTGGGCGAGCGCCAGCGGGAAGGCCCGCCGGACCGCGGCCTCGTCGCGCAGGTCGAGGTTCACGCCCCGGCCGTGGTTGCCGTCGAGCGGCTTGACCACGCAGGGGAAGCCGATCGCGGCGGCCGCCCGGGCCGCGGCGTCCTCGGTATCGACGACCGTCGATCGGGGCACCGGCAGCCCGGCGGCGCTGAGGAGTTGGTTGGTGAGGCCCTTGTCGGAGGCGATGTCGACGGCGATGGCGCTCGTGCGCGAGGTCATCGTGGCCCGGATGCGCTGCTGGAAGACGCCCTGGCCGAGCTGGATGAGGCTGAAGCGGTCGAGCCGGATCCAGGGGATGTCGCGCTGCTCGGCCTCGTCGATGAGGGCCTGCGTCGAGGGCCCGAAGGCCTGCCGTTCGGCGAAGCGGATGAGCCGCTCCAGCTCGCCGGCGTAGTCGAAGCCGGCCGTCGCCGGATCGGCCGGCGCAACGAGATGGTTGACCAGGACGACCGCGACCTTGCCGGCTTCGATGCCGACCTGTTCGTCGCCGTACTCGTAGATGACGTGGTACTGGCCGTGGACCCCGTTCGAGCGGGTCTTGCCATGGCGCGCGTCGGTCCCAGCGAGGGTCTGCAGCTCGAGGGCGATGTGCTCGGCGACATGGCCCATCCAGGTGCCCTCGCGCAGGCGGCTGATGAAGCCGCCTCGCCGGCCGAGTGAGCAGGCGTGGTCCTCGAGGGTCGGCATCAGCGCGATGAGCGCGTCGGTGAAGCCGGGCAGCTTGTCCGAGGGGTAGTCCTCGAGCACGCCCAGGTCGACGAGCATCCGGACCACGGGCTCGCGGGCCCAGTAATTCGGGCCGCGCAGGACGCGCGTTTCGACGATGCGCAGCTCCGGGCGCGGCCCCGTGGCGCTGGCCGTTGCCTCGGCCGTCTCGGTCACCGGTACCTCCGCTGGTCCCTCAACTCGACGCCAGCGACCCCTCGTTCGCGACCACGTGGAGCTTGGGCGGGGCCAGCTTGACCCGGCGCCGGAGGTCGAAGCGGTAGCCCGCCGGCAGCGAATGGAGGACGACGTTGCTGATCATGATGGGCCGATGGGCGGCGACCTCCCAGGCGTCGGTGTCAGCGCCGGAGCCGTCGATGATCGTCACGCTGCGCCGGCCGATGACCTCGAGCACCCCGTCGGGATCGACCACGCCGGCCGTGTCCTCGTCGACGCCGATGCCCAGCAAGGCCGGGTTCTGGGCGATGATCGCGAGCAGCCGGCCGAGCCGGTTGCGCTGCTCGAAGTGCTGGTCGACGATGACCCCGGGCAGCACGCCGAGGCCGGCCGCCATCTGGGCCATCCGCTGGCGGGGCGAGCCGCCGCTGGCGCCGAAGGCCATCATGTGGGTGCTCATGGCCGAGGCGCCGGCGCTCGTGCCCGCCACCACGGCCCCTTCGCGATGACGCTCCAGGATGGCCTGGGCCAGGCGGGTGCCCCCGATCGTGGCGCTCAGGCGAAGCTGGTTGCCGCCGGTCAGGAAGACGCCTGTGGCCTCGAGCACCGCCCGGGCGTTGGTGTCGTCGTTGGCCTCGGCCCTGGTCGTGGCGTGGACGGTCACGACCGACTGGCAGCCCAGCTCGGTCAGCACGCGCCGGTACAGCTCGCCCGCGGCGGCTCCCAGCGACGAGGCCGTGCTGATGACCGCGATCCGCGCCTCCTGGCCGCCCGCGAGGGCCACGAAGCGGTTCAGGATGACCCGCTCGCGGACCTTGTCCTCGGCCCCGCCGATGACCATGACGTGACCTTCGGCCACCCTTCCCGACTCCCTTGACGTGCGCTGAGGATAGCAGCGGCGACGGCGAGCTCGGGAGCAGAATGGGTCCGTGGCCCACGACCTGGACCGATTCCTCATCGCCCAGGAGGCCGTCTACGGCGAGGTGGTGGACGAGCTGCGGCGCGGCCGCAAGACTGGCCACTGGATCTGGTTCGTCTTCCCGCAGGTCGCGGGCCTGGGCCGCACTACGACGTCCGCCTACTACGCCATCGCCTCACTCGGGGAGGCGCGCGCCTACCTCGCCCACCCCGTATTGGGCGCCCGCCTGCGTGAGTGTGCGGCCCTCCTGCTGGCGATGCCGGACCACACGGCCGAGGAGATCCTGGGGCCGCTCGATGCCCTGAAGCTGCGGTCGAGCATGACGCTCTTCCAGCGGGCCGTTCCGGAGGAGCCCCTCTTCGGCCAGGTGCTCGAGCGCTACTACGACGGCCGCACCGACCCCGCGACGGACGCCCGGCTGGGCATCGGCGGGACGGTGCGGTAGCATCGGCGGGCGGTGCTGACGGGGGGCGCCGCCATCCCGCGAGGCGAACGACCCTGCACGCGACCAACCCGTTGAGCACACGGATCGGGCGTCCCACTCGCCGCCGGGCGGCCGTCTGGCGGCGCGCCTTCCGGCGCCAGGCCTCGAGGATCCGCAGCCGCGAGCACCTCCTGGCCATCGCCATCCTGGCCATCGCGGGCGGATTGACGGTCGCCTTCCTGGCGGCGCGCGGCGAGCTGGCCGGCGCCGACGCACGCGCCTACTGGGCGGGGGTGCGAATCTGGCTCGCGGGCGGAGACCCCCTCCATCCCACGGGGCCATTCCTGCCCTACGTCTATGCGCCCTGGCTGCTGCCGGTCTTCCTGCCCTGGGCCCTTCTGCCCTGGAGCGTGGCCTGGTTCGCCTGGCGCGGCCTCAACGTGCTCCTGCTGGCCTGGTCGATCAGCTGGGCCTACCGGCGCCGGCCGCTCCGGACGGCGCTCGTCGTGGCCATCCTGACCTTGCCCATCATCATCACCCTCGACACCGGCAACGTCACCCTATTCCTGGCCATGGCCGTGTGGGCCGCCCAGTTCACGGGACCCCGGGTCGGTGGAGCGCTCTGGGCCCTGGCCGCGAGCATGAAGTGGTTCCCGGCGCTGCTCTTCATCTTCCTGCCGCCGCGGGCGCGCCTGTGGGGCCTCGGGGCCGGCGCCCTGGCGATCGTGCTGACCCTGCTGACCTGGCCGCAGACCCTGGCCCAGATCGAGACGGCGGTGAACTTCCCGCGGCCATTGCGCCTCGACTACCTGCTCCTGCTGTGGGGCACCGTGCCCTGGTTCTGGCGTCACCCTCGACCGTTGGGCGAGCTGGAGCGCCACGGCGGGCGGGAGTTGCTGGCCGCGATCCAGGCGGCCGCGGATCGCGTGCGCCGGCGCATCGCGGGCGAGGTCGCCGACCCGACGTTGGCGATGGCCGTCGCTGACGGCCACGCTCGGCAGGACGTCCGGAGCGGCATGGCCGCCCGGGCGCGGGCCTTCTTCGGGCTCCGCCAGGGCTGAGACCCACGGTTCAGACCTCGTCGGTCGCCTCGACGGCCACCGCTCCGAGGTCGCCTCGCCGCGCGGCCATCTGGACGTCGAAGGGGCGGGGGTCGACCCGACGCAGGGCCCACGCGCCGCCGGCGTAGAGCAACAGCGTCAGGGCGAAGGCGACCCGGGGCCCAAGGCCGGCATCGCCGGTCAGGCCGGTCACGAGGGCGATGACGCCACCGCCGATCGCGCCCGCGAAGGCGCCCGATGTCGCCGTCACGACGTTGCTGATGCCCATGTAGCGGCCGGCCGTGGCCTTGGGCACGATGTCGACCATGAGCGCCCAGTCGACCGCCAGGAACATGCCGGCCCCGACGCCGACCGGCACGGCCGCCAGGCCGAAGATGGGGAAGCGGATGCCGCTGAAGGCCAGCTCCGGCAGGGCCGGCGCGAGGGCCATGCCCAGCATCCCCACGGCCCCGATGGCACAGCTGATCCAGATGACCTGGCGCCGGCCCAGACGATCTGATGCCGGCCCGGCCCAGACGGCCACGACGGCGGCCGACAGGACCGTGATCGCGAGCAGGATGAGGATCGCCGTGGCGGCCTCGGCGATCGTGTAGCCCGTCGAACGGGTCAGGAAGAACTCCGCTTCCGCGACGAGCGTGCCGGTCGTCATCAGGATAAGCATCCGGCTGCCCAGCAGCCAGACGAAGCTGCGATGGCCCCAGGCCTCGGCCAGGGCGCCGCGGATGCCCGCCATCGCCGACCCGGTCCGGCGGGGCATCTCGACCGGTCGATCGGCCACCCCGAAGACCGCCGGCACCATCGTGGCCACCTCGAGGAAGGCCAGGCCGAGGATGCCCAGGGGGATCTGGTCGAGGGCGACCGCCGCACCGGCCACGCCGGCGCCGAGAAGCTGGCCGCCGATCTGCATCATGCCCACGAGACCCGAGGCGGTGCCGACCTGGCGCTCCGGCACGAGGTCGGGCACGTAGCCCTGGAAGGGGCCCTGGGCGAGGTTGCTGGAGAACTGCAGCAGCGTGATGAGGACGGCGAAGGCGAGGAACGTCTGGGAGTTGGCGAGGGCCACGAGAAAGACGACGTCCATCGCGGTGCCGGCCAGGATCCAGGGCCGCCGGCGCCCGAGGCGAGAGCGGGTGTAGTCGCTGAGAGCCGCCGCGAGGGGCTGGACGACGAAGGCGACCACCGACCCGATGAGGCCGATGACGCCGATGGCGACCTCCGGCCGGAGGCGGACGCCGAAGAAAGCCGGCGTCAACGAGGCCAGGGGGAGCGTGGCGCAGGCCGAGGGTTCCACCCCAGTCGGGCAGATGAAGTGCTGGGCGATGACCGGCTGGAGCTGCAGCCCGAGCCCCGCCCACAGCCCGGAGAGAGCGAGCCAGTAGAGGCTGATGCGGATCAGCTCGATCCGGGAGAGATCCTGGCGGCCGTCCGGTTCGGTCATCCCGGTCTCGGCGCTCCTTGCGCTGCGGTGGCCGGATGCTACGCCTGCCGGATGGCGCCGATGCGGCGTTCCCGGCGCCGCTACCCGGTCGCGGCGCGCAGCACCCAACCGCGGTAGGAGGCGCGGAAGCCGGCCGCGCCGAACGCGTCCCGGAGCGGCGAGTCGGCCACCGCCAGGCCATCGACCCGGCCCACCTCCAGCGAGCGCAGGCGACCCTCGGCGACCAGGCGGGCAAGGGCGCCGACGGCCTCGTGCGCCGCCTCGGGATCCGCGGCCGCCGGCAGCGTCAGGATCGATCGACCGCCCCGTTCGAGGTAGAGGATCGGTCGCCCGTCGGCCAGGACCACGTA
>JBIOIE010000110.1:0-5650 GCA_044449605.1 Candidatus Limnocylindrales bacterium
AGCGGTACGGCGGCCTCCTGCGCACCTACCGCCGCCATCACGCGGGCGACGACCCCTACCGCTTCGTCGGCCAGCAGGATCTGACCGCCCACCTCGATTGGACCACGCTGGAGCGCGTCGCCGCCGAGACAGGCCTCATCGTGCTCGGACGCACCAGCCAGGCGGAGTTCCTGGCCGGGCTCGGGCTGGGCGACCGGCTGGTGGCGTGGCAGTCCCGCCCTGGCGTGGATCAGGCCGCGTACCTGGAGGCCAGGGCCGCCGTCGGGCGCCTGCTCGATCCCCGAGCGCTGGGTGGCTTCGGGGTGCTCGTCCTCGGGCGCGACATCGACCCGGAGCCGCCCCTGCGTGGCCTCGCCTTTCGGCTGCCGGCCCGGCGGCACTGATCCCCGTGCTCTTTACGACGGTCCAAGCGCGACTCTCGGCCCTGCCCGACCCGCTCCCGGCCGGCCCCAGCGTTCTCGATCCGGTGGCCGTGGCGACGGCGGACGAGGCGCCCGGCTGGGTCCGCCGCGCTGACGAGCCACAACGCGACGCTGCCGTCCTCGTCCTCATCTACCCTGCCGCCGAGGGAACCGCGAGGCTGGTGCTCATCGAGCGGCCGGAGGGCGACCTGCGCCATGCCGGGCAAGTGAGCTTCCCCGGCGGCGCGGTCGAGCCGGGCGACGACTTCCCGGTCGGCACCGCGCTGCGGGAGGCCGCCGAGGAGATCGGCCTCGACGGAGCCGCGGCGGGTGTCGATGTGCGGGGCGTCTTGGGCACCGTTGACGTGCGCGTCTCGGGCTTCCTGCTCGTGCCAGTCCTGGCCCTGGCCGCGCGAGAGCCGGTCCTCCACCCCGACGAGCGCGAGGTGGCCCGCATCCTCCATGTGCCCATCGAGCACTTCCTGCCCCAGGCACCGATCGAGATCGTGGAGGCCGAGCGGGACGGCTGGCGTCTGCGCTACGGCGCCTTCGCGGTCGGCGATCATCGCATCTGGGGCGCGACGGCGCGGGTGTTGGGCCAACTGGGCGCGATCCTCGGCACCGACTGACCCGAGGAGAGCCCGCGTCGACGTGGCCGATACCCACGGCCGCAAGGGCAGGCGCGACGAGAGGGCGTCGCTGGACTGGCGGCCTAGAAGCGGTTCTCCGTTCGGCGGGCATGCGCATCGTCAGGGCTTGTGGGTACCTTCGTACCAAGTTCCGCGCACAGCCCGCGGTGTACGTTGACACCACGGCGCGGCGACAGTTCCGCGTCACTCCATGAACGCGGAGGCCGGGAACGGAGGCCTCCCAAGGGTCGCGACGGCCGCCGATCGCCTCCCAGGACGGAGCCCTGCCCATGACCGTCACCGAGTTGCCTGACTCGCAGCGCGATCGGGCCGTCGACGATCAGATCGTGGACGGCGACGCCGCGACGCATCTCGAAGCGCTCGTCCGTGGCCCGCTCGAACTGGCGCCGCATGAGGCACCCGCCGAGGGCGTTCCGATCGAACTCGTGGGCGAGCATCTCCGGCTCTCCGGGACCTTGATGCTCGGCCTCTACCGCCGGCTGAGCGACTTCGCCAACAACCACGAGGGCTTGTTCCAGCTCCACGATGTCACCGTCCTGCGACGCAACGGCGATCCGACGAGCGTGACCTCGTCCGGCATCTGGGTGAATCCGGAGGAGGTCACGCTCATCGGCCAGATGGCCGACGTGGACCAGCCCGAGGCGACGAGCCATGAGTACCAGCGGAAGCGCGTCTCACCGGTCATCCTCGTGACGACCGGTCACACCATCACCGGCGAGATCCACCTCGTCGCAGGGGCGGTCCTCTCGGCGTTCATCGAGTCGCGCAGCCCGATGTGGATCCCGATGACCGATGTCCGGACCCGCTCGCTGGCTGACCGCCGGGTGATCTCTCGATATGGCTTTGCGCTGGTGAATCGTCGCCAGATCGTCGCGGCGACCGCGCTGCAGCGGGGCATGCACTTCGTGCGTGGCACCATCTGATCCCCTGAGCGCGCCGCCGATCGGGATCCGCTCGCGATCGACGAGTAGGGGACACCGCCTTACCAGGGCTCCCCGTGCGACTCGTCATGGTCTTCCCGCGAGCGGGGACCGGGTGCCAGGGACCCATCGCCGAGGGTCACCGGCCGCATCGGGTCGTCGGCGCCGGGCAGGGCGTCCAGCACGCCCCGCGCCCAGGCGTCATCGGCGCCCGGCAGCTCGACGACGAGCGCCCGCATCTCGGTGCCATCGGTGTAGGCGCCATGGGGCACGCCGGCCGGCCAGACCACGGCCTCGCCCTGGTTGATGCGCATCCGCTCGCCGTCGACCTGCACGAAGCCGCCGCCGGAGATGACGATGAAGAAGGTCGTGTCCGGGTTCTCGTGCGGGGCGATGACCGCGTGGCGCTCGAAGGCCAGCTCGGCGATGAGGCCGCGCGCGTCCTGGTGGATGACCGTGCCGCTCACCCCGCGCGTGCCTGGCGGGCCCTCGGGGCGGCGCCGACCGGGACCGAAGCGCCGGACGTCCATGACCGGGTTCAGCGGCGCCGGCGCTTCTTGGGGCGCTGCCGGATCGTGGCCTCGGGGTGCTTGTACTTCGACTGGCTGAAGAAGCGGGTCCGGCGGAGCTGCTGGTTGTAGGCCGCCACGATCGGCGGGAAGTAGCGATAGCGCGTCCAGGCATACACGCCGAGCCCGACCACGATCGTGGCGATGACCATCAGGAAGTAGAAGCGAAAGAGCGACTCGACGAGGACCAGCCCGAACGTGATCAGCCCGGTCCACAGGAACCACTCCTGCATCCCGACGAGGGGCTCGAAACGGTGGAGCTGCCGGGTGCGCACGTTGTAGACGACGATCTGCCCGAGGAGGAAGAGGACGGAGGCGCCGACGAACGGCCAGTAGATGTCGGGGAAGTTCTCGGGACGCCACTGCTGGGCGAGGTATTCCCAGGGCGCGAGGGTCACCGTCTCCTCCGCGTTTCGGACGCTTCCGATGGCCGGGCCGGGTCGGGTCGCTGCGGCAGGTCGGCGCGGCCGAGGATACCAGAGCCCGGGGTCCGGACCGGCCGTGCCCCGACGCTATACTCGAACCTCGTTCGAAGGCCCCGTGCGACCCCGCGGGCCGCTTGCCTACCGGAGTCGGAGGTCCCCCCGAGTGCGAGCCCTGCTCTCGGTCGCCAACCGCGACGGCATCGCGACGCTCGCCCGCGACCTGCTGGCCCTTGGCTTCGAACTGTTCGCGACCGACGGCACCCGCGAGGCCCTCGCCGCCGACGGCGTGGAGGTCGCCCCGATCACAGCCCTCACGAACGCGCCGCCCCTGCTGGGTGGCCAGGTCAAGACCTTCCATCCGGCCATCTACGCAGGCATTTTCGCCCGCCGGGACCGGCCCGATGAGCTGGCCGAGCTGGCCGCACAGGGCATCGGGCTGCTGGACATCGTCGTCGTCAACGTGCGCCCCTTCGCCCCCCAGGTGGGTGCCCGGATCACGCCCATCGACGAGGCGCTGACGATGATCGACGTGGGCGGCGTCGCCCTGCTCTCGGCCGCCGCCCGGAACTTCGCCGGGGTCACCCCGGTCGCCGATCCGGCCCACTATCGCCAGCTCGTGGCCGAGCTGCGCGAGCGGGGCAGCGTCTCGGCCGAGCTGCGCCAGCGCCTGGCCGCCGAGGCCTTCGCGGTGGTCGCCGCGTACAACGCCGAGGTCGCCGGCTATCTCAACCACATCGCCGGGATCCGCTTCCCGCCGCGCCTCACTCTCGTCCTCGAGAAGAAGGCCGACCTGCCCTACGGCGAGAACCCGCACCAGCAGGGCGCCTTCTATCGGGAGACGACCCACCGCTCTGGCTCCCTGGCCGACGCCATCCAGCTCCAGGGCCGCGAGCCGACCTTCAACGACCTGCTCGACCTCGACGCCGCCTACCGCATCGCCTCCGACTTCGGGGCCCCGACGGTGGCCATCGTCAAGCACGCCAACCCGGTCGGCCTGGCCTCGGGCGACCGGCTCCCGGAGGCCTATCGCAAGGCCCTCGAGACCGACCCGGTGAACGCCTTCGGGGCCACCCTGGCCGTCAACGTCACCCTCGACGAACCGACGGCGAGCGCCCTCGTCGAGAATGCCTACGAGGCCGTCGTCGCCCCGGCCTATGCGCCCGAGGCGCTGGCGGTCCTGGCCGAACAGCCGGACCTGGCGGTCCTGGAGATCCCGCCCACCCCGGCCGAGGGGATGTCCGACTACGGCATCGCCCGGCTGGACTTCGCCCGCATCGGGGGCGGCCTCCTGGTCGAGACCCTCGATCGCGAGGACGTCGACCGGGCCGCCTTGCGCGTCGTCACCCGCCGCCACCCCACGCCCTGGGAGCTGAGCGACCTGCTCTTCGCCTGGCGGGCTGTGCGCCACGTCAGCAGCAACGCCGTGGTCCTGGCCAAGGACTCGGCGCTCGTCGGCGTCGGCACGGGCCAGGCCAGCCGCCTCGTGGCCGTCGAGATCGCCCTCCACCGCGCCGCCGAGCGGGCCAAGCTGAGCTGCCTCGCCTCGGACGCGTATTTCCCCTTCGCCGACGCGATCCAGCTCGCCGCCGAGCGCGGCGTCGTGGCCATCATCCAGCCGGGTGGCTCGCGCCGCGACGAGATGGCCATCGAGCTGGCCGACCGGCATCATATGGCCATGGTCTTCACCGGCCGCCGCCACTACCGCCACTGAGCGCCGGAGCGTCCCCATGGAATCCCGTCTGGCCCTCGAGATGGTCCGCATCACCGAGGCGGCCGCCATCGAGTCCGCCCGGCTGATGGGTCGCGGCGACCGCCACGAGGCGGACCGTGCGGCCACCGAGTCGATGCGCAAGACGATGGACGACGTCGAGATGTCGGGCGTCATCGTCATCGGCGAGGGCGAGCGGGACGAGGCGCCGATGCTCTTCATCGGCGAGCAGGTCGGGCAGCGGTTGCCCGGCCAGCCGGAGGTCGACATCGCCGTCGACCCCCTGGAGGGCACCAACCTCGTGGCCCACGGCCAGGCCAACGCCATCTGCGTCCTGGCCGCCTCGGAGCGCGGCGGGCTCCTCCACGCGCCCGACACGTACCTCGAAAAGCTGTGCGTGGGACCCGTCGCGGCAGGGCACGTCGACATCACCCTGCCACCGTCCGAGAACGTGCGCCGCATCGCCGAGGCCCTCCGCCGCAAGCCGAGCGACATCACCATCGTCATCCTCGAGCGGCCCCGCCACGACGCCCTGATCGGCGAGGTCCGCGCCACCGGAGCCCGCATCAAGCTCATCAGCGATGGCGACCTGTCGGCGGCCATCAGTTGCGCCGTCTCGGGCACCGGCGTCCACGCCGTGATGGGCATCGGCGGCGCCCCCGAAGGGGTCATCACGGCCGCCGCGCTGCGTTGCCTGGGCGGCGAGATGCAGGCGCGCTTCCGCTTCCGCAACGACGAGGAGCGTGCCCGCGCGGCGCGCATGGGCCACACCGACGAGAACCGCGTCTACC
Source organism: Candidatus Limnocylindrales bacterium (assembly GCA_044449605.1). GTDB lineage: Bacteria > Chloroflexota > Limnocylindria > Limnocylindrales > CSP1-4 > CSP1-4. The sequence goes on from JBIOIE010000110.1 coordinate 5,465, forward strand.
ACACCGAGGACCTGGCGCCGGGCGAGAACCTCGTCTTCAGCGCCACCGGCGTGACCGACGGCGACCTCCTCCACGGCGTGCGCTTCTTCGGCGGCGGAGCGCGCACCCACTCGCTGGTCATGGGCTACCAGACCCGCGAGGTCCGCTTCGTGGACACCGTCCACATGTTCGACCGCGACAAGCCCC
>JBIOIE010000111.1:0-5648 GCA_044449605.1 Candidatus Limnocylindrales bacterium
GCCGAGTGGCTCGACCTCACCCCCACGGAGCAGGCCCGGCGGGTGCCCTACGTCCTGGCCGTCGACGGGGAGGACGTGCTCCGTCGCCTCGTCGTCGACGCCCGGCTCATGCGGGCCGTCCAGCGTGCCCGCGTGACGTGGCGCCGGCTGCAGGCCCTGGGCGGCATCCACGACCCCTACGCCGAACGGCTGTTGGCCACGGAACGGGCCGCCTGGGAGGCAGAGCGGGCGGCCGAGCTCGCCGTCTCGAACGCCGCCCCATCCTCCCCAACGGCCGTTGCCGGCGAGACCCCGGCCGCGACCCCGGCCGCGACCACGGCCGCGATCGCCGAGGCCCCGGACGCCGCGCCGGCGCCCCTCGAGCGGTCGCCGGACGAGCCCTACATCGAGACCAGCCGCTGTTCCAGCTGCAACGAATGCACCGCGGTCAACGACCGTCTGTTCGCCTACAACGAGAACAAGCAGGCCTACCTCGCCGACCTCGGCGCGGGGACGTACCGCGACCTCGTCCAGGCCGCCGAGAACTGCCAGCTCTCGATCATCCATCCCGGCAAGCCCCGCGATCCGAAGGAACCCGGCCTCGACGAGCTGATCAAGCGCGCCGAACCCTTCATCTGAGGCCCAGCGGGCCCGGGCCGGGAGCCCGCTCCTGATACTCTCGGGTCGTGCGCGACCCCGTCCCCTCGCCTCCGCCCGTAGCCAGCGGGCCGGTCGCTCGGCTGCCGCTCCACGAGTTCCTCGAAGCCTGCCAGGCCTGGCTCGAAGAGCCGACCGGCGTGCGTGGGGCGGCCGCCCGCACGGCCGTCGGGCCGCTGCTCGTCGCGCTCGGCATCGACGGGCTCTACCTCGAGGTCGACGTTCCGGGCCGGCCCAGCCTGCGGCTCGGTTCCGGGACCCTCCGGCGCCGGCCGAGCCGGCGCCGTCCGGCGCTGCTCCGGTTGCCCCTCCGTGGCGACGGCGGGAGCGTCGCCCTCGGCCGCTTGACGGCCGACCTGGGCGGCTCGGGCCAGCCCCTGCCGGGACGGGCCAGGCTGCACGAGGTGGCCCAGGTCATCGAGCTCGTCCTCGAGGTCGACCGGACGCGCCGCGAGGCGCGGCGCACCGCCGCGCGGGCCGACGCGCTCGACGCCGCGACCCGGGCCATCGCCGGCGTCTTCGACCGGGAAGGCATCCTGCAGCTCATCGTGGACCGCGTCCGGACCCTCGCCCGAGCCGAGTACGCGGCCCTCGGGACCGTCGACCGCGAGGGCCAGATCGACCACTTCTACACGAGCGGCATCAGCGCCGTCCAGCGCGAGCGGATCGGCCCCGTACCCCGCGGCCTGGGCCTGCTCGGCGTGATCATCCGCGAGGGTCGCTCGTTCCTCGTGCCCGACATCGCGACCGATCCCCGCCACGTCGGCTTCCCACCCGGCCATCCCGAGATGCACGGCTTCATCGGCGTGCCCATCACCGTGCGCGGGCGCTCGGTCGGCAACCTCTACCTGACCAACCCGCACGCCGGCGGTTCGTTCACGGTCGCCGACCTCGAGACCGTGGAGGCCTTCGCCCGCCACGCCGGCATCGCCATCGACAACGCCGGGCTGCGCGAGCGCATCGGCCAGCTGGCCATCGTCGAGGAGCGCGAGCGCATCGGCCGCGACCTCCATGACGGGATCATCCAGGGCATCTACGCCGTCGCCCTCTCGCTCGAGGAGGCGGTCGAGATCGTCGAGACCGAGCCCGACGAGGCCCGCCTGAGGGTCGACCGGGCCATCGAGGCCCTCAACCTGACCATCCGCGACATCCGCAACTTCATCTTCGGCCTGCGCCCGGAGCTGCTCGAGCAGGCCGGCCTGCTCGGCGGGCTGGCCGCGCTGGCCGACGAATTCCGACTCAACACCCTCGTCGAGGTCGAGCTGGACATCATCGAGAGCGAGGGCTTCGAACCATCTCCGGAGGTCACCCACGAGCTGCTGGCCATCGCCCGCGAGGCGCTCAGCAATGTCGCCCGCCACGCCCGCGCCACCCGGGCGACGATCGCCGTGCGCGCCCTGGCCGGCGGCTACGGCCTCACCGTCAGCGACAACGGCGTCGGCTTCCAGGTGCGCAAGGCCCTCGGCCCCGGCCACCAGGGGTTGCGCAACATGCGCGAGCGGGCCGTCAAGCTGGGCGGCAGCCTGGAGATCGAGAGCGCGCCGGGGCGCGGCACCCGTATCATCTTGAGCGTCTCGCCGCCCCCCGGCGACGAGCAGCGCTGAGGAGGACATCCAGCCGATGAGCCAAGCGCAGGTACGGCCGCTGCGCCTCGTCGTCGTCGACGACCACGAGGTCGTGCGCCAGGGCCTCGTCGCCCTGCTGGCCCGGCGCGACGGTTCCAGGTGGTCGGCGAGGCGGGCACGGTCGAGGAGGCCCTCTCGGTCGTCCGGCGCTTCCAGCCGGACCTGGTGATCATGGATGTCCGCCTGCCCGATGGCTCGGGCATCGAGGCCTGCAGGGAGCTGCGCGCCGAGCTGCCCGCCACCCGCGTCGTCATCCTGACCAGCTACCCCGACGAGGAGGCCGTCCTCTCGGCGATCATCGCCGGCGCCAGCGGCTACCTCCTCAAGCAGATCCGCGGCCGGGACCTCGTCAACGCCCTCGAGGCCGTCGGCCGGGGCGAGTCGCTCCTCGATCCGGCCGTGACCGAAAAGGTCCTCGACCGGGTCCGGCGCATCGCCACCGGCACGTACACCGACGAGCTGGCCGCCCTCACCGCCCAGGAGCAGCGGATCCTCCTCCTCGTGGCCGAGGGCAAGACGAACAAGGAGATCGCGGCCGAGGTCTTCCTCTCGGACAAGACGGTCAAGAACTACGTCAGCTCGATCCTCTCCAAGCTCAACCTCGAGCGGCGCGCCCAGGCGGCGGCCTTCATGGCCCGCCATCGCGTCCCCGGCGGAGGCTGACACCCGGCCGACATCGAGCCGGGGCGCGTCACCGGGGGCCCGGGACCAACCGGCCCGCGAACTGGTGCCCGGCGGACCGCGCCGTCTGGTCGGCCCGGCCACTATCCTCCGCTCATGCGCATCGTCACCGCCGCGGAAGCCGTCGCCGGCATCCGCTCCGGGGACCAGATCTACGTCCACGGTGCGAGCGCCACCCCCTCCGTCCTCCTCGACGCCCTCGTCGCCCGCGCCGGCGAGCTGCGCAACGTGAGCATGGTCCACCTCCACATCGAGGGTCGCGGACCGCACCTGGCGCCCGAGATGGCGGCCTCCTTCCGCCATCTGGCGCTCTTCATCGGGCCGAACGCCCGCGAGGCCATCAACGACGGCCGGGCGGAGTACATCCCGGTCTTCCTGTCCGACGTGCCCCGCCTCTTTCTGGGCGGCTACCTGCCCCTCGACGCGGTGCTCATCAACTGCACGCCGCCCGACGCCCACGGGTTCTGCTCGCTGGGCACGTCGGTGGACGCGGTCCTGGCGGCGGTCCGCTCAGCGACGACAGTCATCGCCCAACTCAACACGAGCATGCCCCGGACCCTCGGCGACGCCTTCGTGCACACCTCCCAGATCGACCTTGCCGTCGAGGTCGACGTCCCGCCGGTCTCCCACGCCGACCCGCCCATCGGCGACGTCGAGCAGCGCATCGGCGAGTACGTGGCCGACCTCGTGCCCGACGGGGCGACCCTCCAGATGGGCATCGGGGCCATCCCCTCGGCCGTCTGCCTGGCCCTGCGCGACAAACGCGAGCTGGGCGTGCATACCGAGATGTTCACCGACGCGGTCGTCGAGCTGGTCGAGGCCGGGGTCATCACGGGCACCCGCAAGGAGCGCAACCGGGGCAAGATCGTGGCCGCCTTCATGATGGGCACCGACCGCCTCTACCGCTTCGTCGACGACAACCCCATGGTCGAGATGCGGCCGGTCGACTACACCAACGACACCAGCGTCATCCGCCAGTTCAGCCGGATGACGGCCATCAACTCGGCCATCGCGGTGGACCTCAGCGGCCAGGTCTCGGCCGACTCGATCGGCTACCGCCTCTACAGCGGCGTGGGCGGCCAGATGGACTTCATCCGCGGCGCCGCCCTGGCCGAGGAGGGCCGGGCCATCATCGCCCTGCCCTCGACTGCCGCCGATGGCAAGCTCTCGCGCATCACGGCCACGTTGGCGCCGGGCTCCGGGGTCGTCACGACCCGCGCCCATGTGCGCACGATCGTCACCGAGTGGGGCGTCGCCGAGCTGTTCGGGAAGAGCATCCAGCAGCGCGCCTGGGAGCTCATCGCCATCGCCCATCCGGACTTCCGCGAGGAGCTGACGGCGCAGGCCAGGACGGCCTTCCGGATCTGACCGGGGGCGCCGGCGCGGCCCAGCCCGGGGCCCTCGAGGACAAGAAAAAGCGGATACCGCGCGTCCCCTGCGGCATCCGCTTCGAGAGGCAAGTTAGCGGCGGCGGCCCCCGCCCGGATAGGGCCGAATGGCACGGGTGTGGCCCGTCCTTCCGGCCCCCGGCCTCCGGCCGAGCGTGGCGGCCCAGTGGGCGGGGGGCCGGACGGCCCAAGGAAACAGGGCGCAAGTCCCCTGCCGCCGGGATGCTCGCCGGGCCACCCTCATGGCGTGGAGATCCAAGCGCCCCCCCGCGTCCTACCCCACGTGTCGCCGGCCCATGTCTCGCTGCCCGATCCCGAGCGCTTCTTCGAGGTCCGCTTCGAGTCGATCGGCGGTCTCGGCGCACACGCGGCCGGCCAGGTGCTGGCCAGCGCCGGGGTCCTGCGCATGGGCCTCAACGGCGCCCACTTCTCCTCGTACGGCTCGGAGAAGAAGGGCTCTCTGGTGCGCTCCTTCGTGCGCCTCGGTCCCAGCGACCGGCCCGTCCGGACGAGCGCTCCGGTCGAGACCCCGGACTGCGTCGTCGTCTTCCACGCGGCGCTCCTGCGCAGCCCGACCACCTTCGCCGGGCTGCGCCATGACGGCACCCTGATCTACACCGCGGCCCCCGGACCGCTGCCCGAGCAGCTGGCCGGGCTGCCGCGCAGCGCGCGGGTCATCCGCGTCGACGCCCTGGGCATCGCCGTCGAGGAGCGCTCGCGACCGAACGCCGTCCTCCTGGGCACGCTCTGCGCCGCGTACCCGTTCCTCCCCGCCGACGTCGTCCTCGAGGCCCTTTCCGAGGAGTTCGCGGGCAAGCACCCCGAGGCGGTCGCCGCCAACGAGCGCGCCTTCAACCGGGGCGCCACCGAGTTCGAGGCCCACGAGGATGTCGGCCGGGTCGAGGGCGACCTACCCATCGTCCGCCCCGAGCCGGTCTGGGGCTACGAGACCCAACCCATCGGCGGCGTCATCCCCAACGCCGGCAACACGGCCTGGAACGACCTGTCGATGTCGCGCACCGGCTGGATCCCGGTCCTCGACCGCGAGGCCTGCATCCACTGCGGCACGTGCGACCTCGTCTGCCCCGACCTCTGCCTGGTCTGGGGCGACGGCGAGGAGGGCAGCGTCTTCCAGCGCGAGCTGAAGGGCATCGACTACCGCTACTGCAAGGGCTGCCTGCGCTGCGTGGAATCCTGTCCCACCGCCGCGCTGACCAAACAGGCCGAGACACCCGGCCTCGCCGACTCGCTGCGCGTCCCCCTGTTCCCGGGTCTCATCGGCTGAGGTGGATCTGAGATGACCGTGGCCACCGTCCCC
>JBIOIE010000112.1:0-5558 GCA_044449605.1 Candidatus Limnocylindrales bacterium
ACGCGATCGCTGGGCGGCGCGACCTGGGCGAGCTGGGCCTCCGCCGTCGATCCCTTCACAGGCCGAGACTAGCACGCGGGCCCTTCGGGGGTCCCGCTCAGCCGGCGGGACTGGGGCTCCGGCGATGCTCGGCCAGGACGCGTTCCCGGGCGCCGACCATGGCTGTCTCGAGGGGCTCTTCGGGGCCCGATGTCGCCCAGCCCATCGAGAGGCGCAGGGCGACGGCCCCGGCCCCGAGCCATAGGTCACAGGCGCTTCGGACGCGCTCGACGAAGTGGACGACGTTGGCCTCGTCGGTCTCGGGCAGCAGGATGTAGAAGCGGGCGTAGTCGACCCGGGCGATGCGGTCGCACGACCGGCTGTAGCGGCGAAGCGCCTCGCCGATGGCCAGGATGAGCCGGTCGGCAGACTCCCGGCCGACACGCTGGGCGAGCCGGTCGATCCCATTCAACTCGGCCACGACGACCGAGATCGGGCGGCTGTAGCGGCGGCGGCGCTCGTTCTCCTCGTGGACGAGCCGGTCCCATGCCCAGCGGTTGTCGAGGCCGGTGGCCGGGTCGGTGAGAAGGGCGACGACGCCCTCCTCGGGCACCGGCAACGAGTCCTGCGCTGGGGCGGTGAGTCCGCGCGGCGACTCCGCATAGCGCCCGGCCGCGGTCGCGTCCTCTCGTGGGTAGGGCGCCGCCAGCGGAGGCTCCGCCGCGGGGCCGCTCTCGAGCTGCGACGCGCGTTCGGCCATCGCCAGGGCGATCTCGCGCGCCGCGGGGATCTCGGGGGTGTTCGCGACGGGCGCCGGGGTGGCGCCCCGGCCCCGGCGGATGAGAGCGACGAGCAGGCCGACCATGGCCGCGAGCAGGACCGCAAGCGCGCCGACGAGGGCGGCGTTGAGCTGGTCGGTGGGCAAGGGTGGTGTCTCCTGGTCGGCGGTGCGTACGGGAGTGTAGTGTGCGCGGCCGCACCGGAGGGTCGGTGCGCGCACCGTCGGGGCGGTTTACGTTGACAGCGGTCACCGGTGCCGGGGCGCAACGTGCGTGCCGGCGACGAGCACTCCGGTCAGCGTGCGCGGCCCTGAGCGGACTCGGACAGCCGCCGTTGGACCCACTCCCCCAGGCCCGCCAGCTCCTCCTTGGACTCGCGGGCGAGGAGGTCGGCCAGGCAGCGCTGGACATCCTTGCCCGCGAAGAGGGCATCGTGGACCTCCTGGGCGATGGGCATCTCGACACCCAGCCGGTCGGCGAGGGCGAGCGCGGCATCGACGGTGTAGGCCCCCTCGGCCACGCCGGGCAGGCTGGCCTCGATCTCGGACCAGCGCCGCCCGTTGGCCAGCTCCACCCCCAGACGATGGTTGCGCGACAGGTCGGAGGCACAGGTGGCCATCACGTCGCCGACGCCGGCGAGTCCGGCGAGGGTCAGCGGGTTCGCGCCCGCGGCCAGGGCGAGGCGGGTGATCTCGGCCAATCCGCGCGTGATCAGGCTGGCCTTGGCGTTGTCGCCGAAGCCCAGGCCGTCGGCCGCGCCGGCCGCGATGGCCACGATGTTCTTCAGCGCTCCCCCCAGCTCCACGCCGACGACATCGCGGTTCGTATACAACCGGAAGGTCCGCGAACCGAGCACCTTTACGACGCGCAGGGCTACCGTCTCGTCGGCGGCGGCCACGACCGCGCTGGCCGGCAGGCCCGCCGCGATCTCGAGGGCCAGGTTCGGGCCCGACAGCGCGGCGATACGCCCCACCGCGGCCGGGACCTGCTCGGCCAGGACCTCGCTCATGCGCTCCAGCGTGCCCGGCTCGAGGCCCTTCGCTGCGGACAGCAGGACCGCGGCCGGATGGAGGTACGGGCCCCAGCGGGCGGCCTCGAGACGCATCGCGGCCGAGGGGATGGCCACGGCCACCAACTCGTCGGCCGCGGCCAGGGCGTGAGGATCGGCGCCGATCTCGACCTCGGACGGCAGCGCGAAGCCGGGCAGATGGCGCTCGTTCTCCCTTGCGGCGGTCAAGGCCACGGCCGTCGCGGTGTCACGCACGAGGAGGTGGACCGGTCCGGAGGCGGCCAGGCGCAGGGCCAGGGTCGTCCCCCAGGCGCCGCCGCCGACGACGGCGCGCCGGGCGGTCATCGCCGTCCCCTCCCCGCTCGGGCCCCCCTGCCGGCGGCGGCGGGCCGGCGCGCCGCCGGACCGCCGGCTCGTCGCGGCCGTGTTTCCAGCTCGAGCCGGCGACGCTCGCGGAAGATCAGGCGGATCGGTGTCCCGTCGAAGCCGAACGCCGCCCGGAGCTGGTTCTCGAGGTAGCGCTGGTAGCTGAAGTGGACGTTGGCCGCATGGCTCGTGAAGATGACGAAGGTCGGCGGGGCCACCGCGACCTGGGTGGCGTACATGATCTTGGGCCGCACGTTGCGGACCATCGGCGGCGTCTGGCGGAAGGCGGCCTCGCGGACGACCCGGTTCAGCTCCGCCGTCGGGATCCGGCGGCGGCGCTCGGCGGCCACCTCCAGGGCCATCTCCAGCACGCGCCCGACGCGCTGGCCGGTCAGGGCGCTGATCGAGACCAGCGGCGCGAAGTCCAGGAACGGGACCTGGGCCCGGACGCGCTCGCTGAACTCGTCGAAGGTGTGCTCGGTCTTGGCCACGAGGTCCCACTTGTTGACGCCGATGACGAGGCCCTTGCCTTCTTCCGCGACGTAGCCCGCCACGTGGGCGTCCTGGGCGGTCAGGCCGTCCGGGGCATCGAGGATGAGGATGGCCACGTCGGCCCGGCCGATCGCCTTCATCGCCCGGATCGCGGAGAAGCGCTCGGAGGCCTCGCCGGCGGCGACCTTGCCCCGTCGCCGGATGCCTGCCGTGTCGATGAGGCGGACGGGTCGGCCGTGCCAGTCGAGAGCCGTGTCGATGGCGTCCCGGGTCGTGCCCGGGATGTCGCTGACGATCGTGCGCTCCTCGCCCAGCAGGGCGTTGAGGAGCGAGCTCTTGCCGACATTGGGCCGGCCGACGATGGCGACGCGCAATGGCTCGGCGGCGGCAGCCCGGTCGGCGGCGACCTGAGCATCCCAGGCAGCGACCGCCTCGGCGCCGTCGCCTCCGTCGAGCGCCCCCGCAGCCGGTGCCGACGCCGGCCACGTCGCCCCTTCCCCGAACGCCTCGAGGTCGGCTTCGAGTTCCTCCTCGCGGCGCTTGCGCTCCGCCTCTGCGGCCGACTCGGGCGGCAGGGCCCAGACGAGGGCATCGAGCAGGTCGCCTGTCCCCCGCCCGTGGGCCGCGCTGATGAGGTGCATCTCCGGCCAGCCCAGGCGATGGAAGTCGGTCGCGTCCTGCTCCCGCCGCGCGTTGTCGGCCTTGTTGACGACGAGCAGGACCGGCGTGGCGGACCGGCGCAGCAGCTCGCCCGCCTCGAGGTCCCCGGGTGTCAGGCCCGCCTCGACGTCGACGACGAAGAGCACGACGTCCGCCTCGCCGATGGCCAGTCGCGCCTGCTCCTGGACCTTCACCTCGATCGCGTCGCCGGGCTTGCCCTCAAGGCCCCCGGTGTCGACGACGATGAAGCGCCGCCCGTTCCACTCGGCGGCCGCGTAGAGGCGATCGCGCGTCGTCCGGGCACGGTCCTCGACGATGGCCTGGCGCTCGCCGACGATGCGGTTGAAGAGGGTGCTCTTGCCGACGTTGGGGCGGCCGACGACGGCCACCACGGGCAGGCCCTCGAGGGGGACGGAGCGATCGAGGCCGGCCGGGCCCGCGCGCCTGGCGGAGCGGGGCGACACGGGTTACGCGGCGCCGCGCGCGGCGGCGGCGACCTCGGGGCCGCCCGGACGGCCGATCGACGTGCTCCGGTGGGCCGGCTCGGCCACCGCCACGAGGGCGGCCCGGGCCAGCTCTCGGGCGTGGAGGCGGCGCTCCTCGGTGCCGGCCAGCTCGAAGATGCGGGCCGTGACGGCCTCGAGGTCCTCGATCGGCGTGGAGGTACCGCCGGTCACGCCGACGACCCGGGCGGCCCCGAAGACGGCCGGGTCGGCCAAATCGCGGGCCGACTCGATCTGGACCACCGTCCGCCCGGCGATCCCACACAGGCGCGTCAGTTCGGCGGTGTTGGCGCTGCTCCGGCCACCCACGACGACCATCATGTCGACGTCCTCGGCCACGTCGGCCGTGTCCTGCTGGCGGCGGATCGTGACCGGGCAGACGGTGTTGACGATCTTCAGCTCGTGGCAGCGCGACACGAGGAAGGCCGCCAGCTTCTCGAACTTCCAGGGCGGCTGGGTGCTCTGGCTGATGAGGGCCATGCGCTTGCGGCGGGGGATGCGCTCCCACTCCGGCTCCTCGTCGACGACGATCGCCTCGGGCGCCCGGCCGAGCAAGCCGATCGTCTCGGGGTGGCGGGGCGTGCCCAGGAGGACGATCGTGTAGCCCTCTTCGACGAGGCGGCCGATCTCGCGGTGCTCCTGGAGCACCCATGTGCAGGTGCCGTCGATGACCTCGAGACCGCGCGCCTCGGCGCGGGCCATGACCTCGGGCGTCACGCCGTGGGCGCGGATGACGATGGCTGCCCCGTCGTCGACCTCATCGAGGCTGACCACGGTCTCGATGCCCTGGGCCTCGAGATCGGCGATGACGCCTTCGTTGTGCACGACCTGCCCGAGGGTGTGGGTCCGCTTGCCCATCGCGGCCGAGACCTTGGCATAGTCGATGGCCTCGCGGACGCCATAGCAGAAGCCCGTCCGCCGCGCGATCACGACCTCTTCGACGCTGCCCATCTCGGGGCCAGTATCGCATGGGGGGCCTCAGACCCCGCTCTCCCAGGGGTCGCTGCGGCGTAGCCGGTCGGCCGCAGCAGCCAGGTCGTCCGCCCGCTCACGCGCCATCGCCCGGGCCTCGGCGGCGGTTACCGCCACGAAGCGCACCTCCATGCCGGCGCCCCGTTGCGCGAGCCGACCCAGGTCGGCCTCGGCCACGACAGCCGCCACCGCGTAGCCGCCGACGGTCGGGCCGTCGGCCTGGAGCACGATCGGCTCCCCGCGCGGCGGCAGCTGGATCGCGCCGGGGACCATGCCTCGAGAAAGAAGGGTGCCGGCCTGCGGATCCGTGGGCAGGGCCGGGCCCTCAAGGCGCACGCCGGAGCGGTCGGAGCGCGGCGAGACCGTCCAGGCCGAGGCGAGCAGGGCCTCGAGGGCCCCGGCGCCGACGCCCGCAGCTTCCGCCACCGGGACGACGGCCAACGGCGCCGGATCCAGGGGATCGAAGCCACCGGGCGGCCACCTGCGCCCGGCAGGGGCCGCACTCGCGGCCCGTAGCGGCGGGAGCACGTCGCCCGGACGGAGCGGCCGGCCATCGAGGCCGCCGAAGCCGCCGGGCAGGCAGGTGCTGGCGGAGCCAAGGACCGCCTCGACGGCGATCCCGCCGGGCAGGGCGAGGTAGGCTCGCAGCCCCGCCCTGGCGGCCCCGAAACGGAGCGTCGTTCCCGCCCGCACCAGGTACGAGCCACCCGGCGCGAGGGCCCTCCCCTCCTCCGGGATCTCGGCCCCGAGGTCGGCCCCGGCGATGGCGACGACGCCCGTCGTCCGGACCGCGAAGAC
>JBIOIE010000113.1:0-5548 GCA_044449605.1 Candidatus Limnocylindrales bacterium
AGGAAGGTGGCCATGACCGGGTTGCGCCGGATGGTCGTCTCGAAACGGGCGGCGGCGAGGGCCTCGAGGCGCGCGTCGAGCGGGCCGGCAGCCGGAGCGTCCGACGTACTCGGGTCGTCCTGGCCGACCCTGCCGCCGGCCTGGTCGCTCAAGCGACCGCCGGCACGGGCGCGGCGCCCACGGCGGCCAACGCCCGTCGGACGGCTCTGCTGGTGGCCTCGATGTCGGCGCCCTCGATCCCGTAGTGGGTGACCGCCCGGACCTGGTCGTGCGGGTAGTCGACCATCAGCACGCCTTCAGCGGCGAGGGCGTCGAGGAACCGCGAGCGGAGGGCCGCCGGGGCCTCGCCGGCGCCGCCCCGCCCTGCTGGCCCCGTGACCGTGAAGATGACGAAGTTCGTGCGCACCGTGGCCGGATCCAGGCCACCGATGCCGGGCAGGCCCACCAACGCCTCGGCCAGGCGCCGCGCGTTGACGTGGTCGTCGGCGAGCCGATCGATCATGCCCGTCGGGCCGTCGCGCAGGGCCACCAGGCCGGCCGCGGCGATCACGCCCACCTGGCGCATCCCGCCGCCCAGCAGCTTGCGCGCCCGGCGCGCCCGCCAGATGAAGTCACGGTCGCCGACCACGACTGAACCGATCGGGCAAGCCAGTCCTTTCGACAGGCAGAAGGAGGCCGAATCGGCGTCGCGGAGCAGGTCGCGGGCGGTCGTGCCGAGGGCCACGGCCGCGTTGAAGATCCGCGCGCCATCGACGTGGAGGGGCACGCCGCCGGCATGGGCGATGGCCGCCACCTCCGCCGTGTAAGCGGCCGTGAGCGGCTGGCCGCCGCTGTGGGCATGCGTGTTCTCGAGGGCGACCAGCGCCGTGATCGGAGCGTGGGGGTCCTTAGTGTCGCGGAAGGACGCCGTGATCTCCGCCGGGTCGAGTGTGCCGTCGGCGCGCGCCCGCAGGCCGCGGATCGACGCGCCGACGACGACCGCGTGGCCGGCGGCCTCGTCGTAGGCGATGTGCGATTCCTCGTCGGCGATGATCTCGCCGCCGCGCGCGACGTGGGCCAGCTGGCAGACGAGGTTGCCCATCGCCCCGCTGGCGACGAAGAGGCCCGCCTCCTTGCCGGTGACCTCGGCGGCCCGCGCCTCGAGCCGGTTCAGGGTGGGGTCATCGCCGAAGACGTCATCGCCCAGCTCGGCCTCGAACATCGCCCGGCGCATCTCGGGCGTGGGCTGGGTGACCGTGTCGGAGCGCAGGTCGATCGGCCGGTCGGGCATGGCTGCATCCTAAACGGATACAGCCTGTCGGGTGAGCATTAGGTGGAAACGGGCGGCCCTGCTACCATCGCCCTTCGCCGCAACGGACCCGTGGTGTAGCGGCCCAACATGCCAGCCTGTCACGCTGGAGATCGCCGGTTCGAATCCGGTCGGGTCCGCCATCTCCCGAGATCGTGGTCGGATCTGCGGCTACCCCTCCCGCAATCCGGCGAAGAGGTCGTCCTCGGGCAGGCGCACCTCGCGCACGCCGCGTGCCACGCGCAGGCTGAACTCCTCGGCCGGCATCAGCTCCTGCCAGTCCTCGAGCGTGAAGGCAAGCAGCCAGCCGTCCGCGCGGATCTGGGTGACATGCTCGCCGATGGCGGCGCGCTTGGCGGCCAGCCAGTCGCCGACGTCCACCTGGGTCGTGACGGGCCCGCTGGCCGCCGCCATACGGGCCATGAAGGCCTCGCGGTCGGCCCGTTGCTCAGGTGTCTCGTTCTCGGGCGGCTTCCACCAGCCTTCCAGGCCACGCTCCTCCGCCCGGCGTTGGAGGTCCTCCCGACTCCTGACCGCGAACACCGTCTCGTACAGCTTCGAGGGCGTCCAGGGCGCCAACCCGTCGGCGCCCTGCTCCGGATACCAAGCCGGGTCGCCCGCGCGCGCGAAGGCGCCCTTGGCCACCTGCGCGGCGCGGATGTGGTCGGGATGGCCGTAGCCCCCGAAGTCGTTGTAGCCGACGATGACGTCGGCGCGGGTCTCGCGGACCACGGCGACGGCGCGGCCGATGGCCTCGTCCACGTCGGCGTTCCAGAAGGCGTTGGGGTCGTCGTTGTCGGGCGTGCCCATCATGCCCGAGTCCTCGTAGCCCAGGAGCCGGCTCTCGACCGGCCCGAGATGGGCGAGCGCCCGCTCCAACTCGCCCCGCCGGATCTCGGCCAGGCGGGCGTGGTTCTCCGGCGTGTCCAGCTCCGGCACGACGATCTCGCCGTGCTCACCGAGGTTGGAGGTGAGGCAGACGACCCGGATGCCCTCGGCGGCATAGCGGGCCATCACCCCTCCGGTCGAGATCGTCTCGTCGTCAGGATGAGCGTGGACGGTCAACAGCGTGAAGGGACGCGACATCCGGGGCATCATAGAGGCGTCGCCGGCCGGACCGCGCCCAACGGGTACCCGTCATGGCCGGTGACGAAAGAGGAACATGTCCGCGACCCAGCCGCCGTACCGCTCGACCGTCCAGGGGTCCCGCCGCCCTAAGGGATCAAGCCAGCCGGCGCCGCTTCGTCGCTCCCCGACGCTGGCTGCCTTCCTGTCCTTCCTGGTCCCCGGACTCGGCCAGCTCGTCTCCGGGCGCGTCCGGCAGGGCCTGACCTTCCTGCTGCCCGTCCTGTTCCTGGTCGCCCTGGCCATCGCCATGGTGCTGGGCGATCACATCCGCCTGCTGGGCTTCCTCGTCCGCCCCGAAGTGCTCCTCGGCCTCTTCCTCCTCAACGTGCTCTTCCTGATCTGGCGGGCCGCCGCCATCGTGGACGCGTGGCGGAGCAACCATCCCGGCCGAGTGCGGGTGAACGCCCTGAGCACGATCGTCCTGGCCGTCCTCCTGCTGGTCACCGTGGGCACCCATGCCGTCATCGGCGGCACGACCTACGAGATCATCGACACCCTCAATACGATCTTCTCGGGCAACGGCGGGGGTTTCGGAACCCTGGGCGGGACGCCAAGCGCGGGTGACTCCGGCTCCGGCGGGCCGTCCACGCCGGGCCCGACCGTCCAGCCCATCCCGGCGCCGCTGGCCGACGGCCGCCTCGACATCCTGCTCATCGGCGGCGACGCGGGGGTGGGCCGCTGGAGCCTGCGCACCGACACGCTCATCGTCCTCAGCGTCGACGTCAACACCGGCCGGGCGGCCCTCTTCGGCATCCCCCGCAACCTCATCGGTGTGCCCCTCGCGCCGGAGAACAAGGCGGCCTACTCGTGTGGCTGCTTCCCTGGCCTCATCAACGCGCTCTACGTCTATGCCAGTGATCCCGCCCATGCCAAGTACTTCCCCGAAGGCAACGCCGACACCCGGGGCCTGATCGCCGTCCAGGGCGCCATCAGCCAGCTCATCGGGCGCCAGCTCGACGGCATCGTGCTGGTGAAGCTCCAGGGCTTCGTCAACCTCGTCGACGCCATCGGCGGGATCGACATCAACGTGCCCTACGCCATCCATGACAGCCGCTATCCCCTGGTCAATGGCACGGGCTACATCGTCCTCAACATCAGCAAGGGGCCCCACCACTTCAACGGGACCCAGGCCCTCGAGTTCGCTCGCTCGCGCCACCAGGACTCGGACTACGGGCGCATGCAGCGCCAGCAGCTGACCCTCACGATCCTGGCCAAGAAGCTGACAAGCGACCAGGGGATCATCACCCAGCTGCCGCAGCTGCTCGACATCGCCAAGAACAACCTGTGGACGAACCTGAGCATCGACGACTTCTCCCAGTTCGTCTCGCTGGCCCTGCGCACCGACATCCCGCACATGGCCCACATCACCTTCATCCCGCCCAAGTACCCCGAGGTCCTGACCACCTCGGAGATCAAGAAGATCCAGGCCGTCGTCGACACCGCCCTGACCACGCCGCTGCCCACGCCTACTCCCTCCCCATCGCTCAAGCCCACGCCGACCTCGGCCTCGACCCCCTGACGAGGCTGGCGGGGTGACCGAGCCCGAACCGACGCCCGCTTCAGGCCCCCTCGCGGGCCTCGTCGTGTGCGACCTCTCGACGGTCCTGGCCGGCCCCTACTGCACGATGCTGCTGGCCGACCTCGGCGCCGAGGTCATCAAGGTCGAACCGCCCGAGGGCGATGGCACGAGGGCCTGGGGGCCGCCCTATGCCGGCGCCGGCCCCGGAGCGAGCAGTGGATCGGCGGGCGGCTACCGGGGTGAGTCGGCCTACTACCTGGCCGTCAACCGCAACAAACGCGGCCTGCGCCTCGACCTCAAGACCGCCGCCGGGCGCGAGGTCCTGCGCCGGCTCCTCGTCCGCAGCGACGCCCTCGTCGAGAACTACCGCCGCGGCGGGCTGGCCCGGCTGGGCTTTCCCGACGACGATCTGGAGCGTCTCAATCCCCGCCTCGTCCACCTTTCGATCACCGGCTATGGCCCCGACGGGCCGCTGGCCGACCGGCCCGGCTACGACTTCATCATCCAAGCCGTGGCCGGGCTGATGTCCATCACCGGCACCCCGGACGAGGCCGGCGGGGAGCCCACGAAGGTCGGGGTCGCCATCTCTGATCTGACCACGGGCATGCTCGGCGCGGTGGCTGTCCTGGCCGCTCTCCTGGGCCGCGATCGGCCCGGGTCGCCGGCCGCCGGCCGCGGCCAGCGGATCGACCTCAGCCTCTTCGAGGCGACGATCTCGTGGTTGGCCAACCAGGCCTCGAACTACCTGGTGGGCGGGCTGGTGCCCGGCCGGCTGGGCAACGAACACCCCAACATCACCCCCTACGAAACGTTCCGCACGAGCGATGGGAGCATCGCGCTGGCCGTCGGCTCGGAGCGCCAGTGGGCCCGCTTCTGCACGGCCATCGGCCACGCCGCCCTGGCCATCGACGAGCGCTTCCTGGACAACGCGCGCCGGATCGAACAGCGGGGGGAGCTGCGGACGATCCTCGAGGCCGCCTTTGCGACCGACACGAGCGCGGTCTGGCTGGCCCGCCTCGAGCAGGCCGGCATCCCCTGCGGCCCGATCAACGACCTGGCCGCCGCGTTCGCCGAGCCTCAGGTGCTCGCCCGGCGGATGGTCGAGACCGTCGCCCACCCGACCATCGGCCCGCTCAGGGTCACGGGCATCCCCTTCAAGCTGGCGGTCACGCCGGCCAGCGTCCGGACCGCCCCGCCGCTGCTCGGACAGCACACGGACGAGCTGCTGGCCTGGCTGGGCTACGCGCCGTCCGAGATCGCCGGCCTGCGCCAAGAGGGCGTCGTCTAGGGTCGCCGGGCCCCGAGGGGGATGCGCCAGCGCGTCCGCCAGATCCCGGCCTCGTCCTCGGTGACGACGGTCAGCGCCCGGATGTCCGCCCTGAAGGGCAGCGCCGCCCGAAGTGCGGGCTCGAGGCCGACCAGGATCGTCTCGTCCACGTCCGCGGCGGGCCCGGATGCGGCGGATCGCGGCGGGCACCGGCACCGCCAGGACGACGGCCGATCGCCCCGCCATCACCCTTCCGCAGGCCCCCAGGCGCCGCGGGCCGCGGCCCGGCGGAGGCGGTCCATGATCGCCCGGCCGAGGCCGGTCTCGGGCACGGCCTGGGCGACGA
>JBIOIE010000114.1:0-5521 GCA_044449605.1 Candidatus Limnocylindrales bacterium
GAGCAGCCGCTCGCGGGCCGCGGCCAGCCGGGTCGCCACGTCGCCGGCGGACAGCCCGAACGCCGCGCCGAGGTCCGCATCGTCGCGCACCCGGCGCAGGATGGTCTGTCCCTCCCAGTTGCCGCGGGGTGTGACGTCATAGGCGGCGGCAAAGAGCGGCCCGCCCTCGCCGAGCGTCTCGGCCACCTCCACGGCGGCCCAGACGTACGTGGCGCCCTCTCGCCCTTCCGTGTCCGCGTCCTGGCTCGCCGCGAAGCCGCCCTCGGGGACGGTCATCTCGCGCAGGAGGTAGTCCAGCGTCGCCTCGGCGACCTCTCGGTAGCGGCCCTCGCCGGTGACCTGCCAGGCGTGCAGGTAGGCCCGGGCGAGTTGGCCGTTGTCGTAGAGCATCTTCTCGAAATGGGGAGCCAGCCACTCGGCGTCGGTCGAGTAGCGCGCGAAGCCGCCGCCAAGCTGGTCGTGGATGCCGCCGGCGGCCATCGCATCCAGCGTCTTGCGCGCCATCGCGAGGGCCTCGGCATCGCCCGCACGGACGAAACGGCGGAGGAGGTGCTCGACGATCATCGGCGCCGGGAACTTCGGGGCCCCACCCCAGCCGCCCTGGACGGGGTCGAAGCTGGCCGCCAGCCCCTCGGTCGCCGCGTCGAGGAGCGCGGGATGGATCGCCGGCGCCGCGACCGGCGGCGCCGCGACCGGCGGCGCCGCGATGGTCCCTGCCAGCGGCCGGCCGTCGGGCCCGACCAGCCCGCTCCCTGTTGACGCCGCGGGGGCCGGGGTCGACGCCGCGCGACCCTCGGCCTGGGCGCGCAGGGCGCGCGCCAGCCCATCGGCCGTCTCCTCGACCCGGGCCCGGTCCTCGCGCCACACGCCGGAGATCCCGGCCAGCAGCTGCCGGAAGGAGGGCAGGCCGTGGCGGGGCGTGTCCGGGAAGTAGGTGCCCCCGTAGAAGGGCCGGCCGTCGGGCGTCAGGAAGACGCTCATCGGCCAGCCGCCCGAGCCGGTCAGCGCCTGGACCGCGTCCATGTACACGGCGTCGAGATCGGGCCGTTCCTCCCGGTCGACCTTGATGGCCACGAAGTCCGCGTTCAGCTCCTTGGCCGTCGCCTCGTCCTCGAAGGATTCGCGCTCCATGACGTGGCACCAGTGGCAGGCCGCGTAGCCGATCGAGAGGAAGATCGGCCGATCCTCGGCCTTCGCCCGGGCCAGCGCCTCGGGGCCCCAGGGATACCAGTCCACCGGGTTGTGGGCGTGCTGGAGGAGATACGGGCTCGTCTCGCCAGCCAGGCGGTTCTCGCGCCTGGATCCCTCTCGCATGGTCGCCGGATGGTACGCACTACCCCGCTCGGGCGCCTTCGGCTACGCTCCGCGGATGCGCTGTTCGTCCTGCGGCCACGACAACGAGGCCGGCCGCAAGTTCTGTGGCCGTTGCGGCACGCGGCTGGCGTTCCTCTGCCCGAGCTGCGGCCACGCCGTCCCGCCGGAGGATCGCTTCTGCGGCGAATGCGGGACGCCGGTCTCCGCGCCGGAGCTGCCGCCGGCCAACTTCGAGACGGCCGCCCCCGAGTCCGAGCGCCGGCTCGTCACCGTCCTCTTCGCCGACCTCGTCGGCTTCACCGCCGCGTCCGAGGCGCGCGACCCCGAGGACGTCCGCGAGTTCCTGTCGCGCTACTTCGAGACCGCCCGCGAGATCGTCGGCCGCTATGGGGGCACGGTCGAGAAGTTCATCGGCGACGCGGTCATGGCCGTGTGGGGAGCGCCGGTCGCCAACGAGGATGACGCGGAACGAGCCGTACGGGCGGCCCTCGACCTCGTCGAGGCGGTCCCCGCGCTGACGGTGGGCAGCGTCGGCGGGCTGGCGCTGCGGGCCGGGGTCCTGACCGGGGAGGCGGCCGTCAACCTCGCCGCGCAGGGCCAGGGCATGGTCGCCGGCGATCTCGTCAACACGGCATCGAGGCTCCAGGCGGCAGCTGGGCCGGGACAGGTCCTCGTCGGGGAGGGGACCTGGCAGGCGGCCTCCGAGGCGATCGCCTTCGAGCCGGCCGGCGACCAGGTCGTGAAGGGCAAGGCGCTCCCGGTGCCGGCCTGGCGCGCCATGCGGGTGGTCGCCCGCCGGCGTGGGGTCGGCCGGGCGGCCGGCGTCGAACCGCCCTTCGTCGGCCGGGACCACGAGCTGCAGCTCCTCAAGGACCTCTACCACGCCACGGTCCGGGAGAGCCGGGCGCGCCTGGTGTCCGTGACAGGTATCGCCGGCATCGGCAAGAGCCGCCTCGCCGCCGAACTGGAGAAGCACCTCGACGGCCTGGTCGAGAACATCTGGTGGCACCAGGGCCGCTCCCCGTCCTACGGCGAGGGCGTCACCTTCTGGGCGCTCGGTGAGATGGTCCGCCGCCGCGCCGGCGTCGCCGAAGTGGACGATGAAGCGGCCACCCGCCTGAAGGTCGCCGAGACGCTGGACCGCTTCGTGCCCGACGCCGAGGAGCGGCGCTGGGTCGCGCCCGCGCTGTACGCCCTGCTCGGCCTCGAGGACGCCCCGGCCGGCAAGCGCGAGGAGTTGTTCGCCGCGTGGCGGACGTTCTTCGAGCGGGTCGCCGACCAGGGCTCGACCGTGATGGTCTTCGAGGACCTCCACTGGGCCGATGCGGGCCTCATCGACTTCATCGAGTCGATCCTCGAGTGGTCCCGGGGCCGGCCGATCCTCGTCGTCACGCTGGCCCGCCCCGAGCTGCTGGATCGCCGCCCGACCTGGGGCGCCGGGCAGCGCCACTTCACCGCCGTCCACCTCGAGCCACTGCCCGACGAGGCGATGACGGCCCTCGTCGCCGGGATGGCCCCGGGGCTTCCGGACCTCGTCGTCCGGCGGATCGTCGAGCAGGCCGACGGTGTACCGCTCTACGCCGTCGAGACGTTCCGGATGCTCGTCGATAGCGGGCGCCTGGAGGCCGTCGAGGGCGGCTATCGACCGAGCGGGTCGCTCGAGCGCTTGGAGATCCCGGCCACCCTCCAGGCCCTCGTGGGGGCGCGGCTCGACGCGCTCGACCCCGCCGACCGGGCGCTCGTGCAGGACGCCTCGGTGCTGGGCAAGACCTTCACCCTGGCCGGCCTGGCGGGCATCTCGGGGCAGCCGGCGGCGGACCTCGAGGAGCGCCTCCACGGCCTGATGCGGCGGGACCTGCTGGTCCTGGACGTCGACCCGCGCTCCCCCGAGCGCGGCCAGTACGGCTTCGTCCAGTCGGTGATCCGCGAGGTCGCCTACGGCACGCTGGCCCGGCGCGACCGGCGCGCCCGCCACCTCGCCGCGGCCCGCTTCTATGAGACGCTCGACGATCCCGAGCTGGCCGGCATCCTGGCCAGCCACTACGTGGCCGCCTTCGAGGCCAGCCCGCCCGGCCCGGAGGCGGAGGCCGTGGCCGCCCAGGCCCGGGTGACGCTCCGTGGTGCCGCCGAGCGGGCCATGGCGTTGCACGCCTACGACGGCGCCGTGGGCCTCTACCGGCAGGCCCTGACCGTGACAGCCGACGGCGCCGAGCGGGCGACCCTGCTGGAGCGGATCGCCGACGCCGCCGCCAACGGCGGAGGGCTCGACGTCGCGAAGGTGGCACTGCAGGAAGCCATCGACTGGTACCGCGACCACGATCGCCGTTCCGACCTCGTGCGCGCGACGGCGCGCCTCGGTGCCCTCCTGCTCCACGAAGGCAGCATCGCGGACGCCCTGCAGGCCCTCGAGGCCGCCGTCGATGAGCTGGGCGAGGACTACCCCGAAGACGAGACCTTCGCGACGCTGGCCTCCGAGCTGGCGCGCGCCTATTGGCGCAACGGCGAGCCGGCGAGGACGCTCGACTGGGCCGAGCGTGCGCTGGTGGTCGGCGAGCGCCTGGGGCTGCCCAAGGTCATCGCCGAGACGCTCGACAACAAGGGCGGCGCGCTCATCGATCTGGGGCGGCTGCAGGAAGGTCTGGCCCTGATGCGCGGCGCCATCCGCTACGCCGAGGCCCGCGGCGCCATCGAGGCCGAACTCCGCGCTCGCAACAACCTCGTCTTCATGGACGCCGACGATCCAGCAGGTGCCCTCGAGGCCGGCCGGATCGGCCTTGACAGGGCGAGGAGGTTCGGGCTGCGGGACTGGGACCGCCAGCTGACCCAGTTGCTCGGCCGGATCAGCCTCGGCACCGGCGACCTGGATTGGGTCGTGGCTCAGACGCCCGTCTTCGAAGGCCCGGGCGTGCCACCCACGTATCGAGCCCAACACACGAGCCTTCGCGGCGTGATCGCCGCATTGCGTGCGCGACCTGACGAGGCCCGGACGCTGCTGGCCGAGGCCGCCGCCATCGGCAGGACGGTGAACGATCGCCAGATCGGGTTCGTCCAGACGCTCGACGGGGCGTTCGTCGAGGCGCTGGACGGCCGACCCGCCGAGGCGCACGATCGGGACCTGGCGGCGGCGTCGGCGATGATGGGGACGTGGTCGCTCTACGCCTCGCTGGACAGCGGCTTCTACGCCCTCCTTCTCCACGATGCCCCTCGCCTCGCGGCTGCCCGTACTGCCCTGCTCGCGGTACGCCATGGCCGTTCCGGTGATGCGCTCATCGCGGCCCTCGATGCCGCACTCGCCACCCTGGCAGGCGACGTCGGCGCCGCTCGTCGCGGCTTCGTCGAGGCGGCCGATGTGGTCCGAGCCATGGGTCTCCGCCTAGATCTGTCCTGGATCCTGCTGGGCACCGTGAATGCCCTCGGCCCGGACGATCCGGTGGGCCGGGCAGCGGCCGACGAGGCCCGCGCGCTCTTCGAGACCATCGGAGCCCCGGCATTCAGCGCGCTGCTCGACGGGATCCAGGCCGCCGGAGACCGACCCGCCGCAGCCAAACCCGCCGCCCGTCCCGTCGCCGTCGAGAGCCCCGCCGCCCAGGCGTGAGCCCGGAGCGCGTCCACACCCGGCCGCTCATCGACAAGCTGGGCGTGGCGCCCGGGGCGCGGGTGGCGATCCTCGGCATCGACGACCCGGACTTCCTGGTCATCCTCGCAGCGCGCACCCACGACATCACGTTCGGCCCTCCGCTGCCCGATACGGACGTGGTCTTCCTGGCCGCCGGCTCGCACCCAGACCTGACCGGGCTGGCCGAGCTGAGGAGCCGCCTGAAGCCGGCCGGCGCCATCTGGGTCGTTTCCCGCAAGGGCCGCGCAGCGACCCTCAGAGACGTCGAGATCATGGCCATGGCCAAGGCCAGCGGCCTCGTCGACAACAAGGTCGTCGCCTTCTCGGTGACCCACACCTCCATGCGCCTGGTGATCCCCCGCGCGCTGCGCTAACCGCCCTGCCGCGGCACGCGCCTACTCTATCCATGGGCGGTGATACGAATAGTGAAAAGTGGTATTGACAAAGTGAAAGCCCTGTGGTCTGATACTCCTATCACGAGGACAGAACCACAGAGAGGGCACCACGATGTTCGACAACCGCTACTTCCTCCCGCGAGTCCCGACCCGGACCGCGCGGCCTCAGGTCGAGGCCGAACGGGCTCGGCTCAGC
>JBIOIE010000115.1:0-5490 GCA_044449605.1 Candidatus Limnocylindrales bacterium
CAGCGGACATCGGTCAAACACGGTGGCCGGCCGGTCAAGTGGCTCGGCGACGGGGTCATGTTCTTCTTCCCGGACCCCGGCCCGGGCGTGGTGGCCGCGCTCGAGATGGTGACCGGTGTCGTCGAGGCCGGGCTGCCGCCGGCCCACGTCGGCCTGCACGCCGGACCGGTGATCTTCCAGGAGGGCGACTACTACGGCGCGACGGTCAACGTGGCCGCGCGGATCGCCGAGTACGCACGACCGGGCGAGGTGCTGGTCAGCCAGGAGGTCGTGGACGCCTCGGACGGGGCGGAGGTCGCCTTCCGCGAGATCGGCCCGGTCGAGCTCAAGGGCGTGACCGGGGCCGTGCACCTGCACGCCGCGCACCGGTCCGGCTGAGCACGGTGGAAGCCGGCCGAACTGCCGCGGCCGGGGCCGTCGTCTAACCGGGCGGCTCGCTGAGGCGGTAGAGCTGCCGCGCCCCCGAGACCCCCTTCAACTCGTAGGTCCCGGCGTCCACGAAGGCCAGGCCCGAGTCGGCGACGAGCTCGCGGGTCGTGGCCGAGACGTAGACCTGGCTCGGGCCGGCCAGGGCCATGACGCGCGCGGCGATGTGGACCGTCAGCCCGCGGACGTCGCCGGCCGCGATCTCCACCTCGCCCGTGTGGATCCCGGCCCGGATGGCCAGCCCCATCGACTTCGCCGCGAGGCAGATCGCCGCCGCCGCCCGGACTGCCCGCTCGGAGCCATCGAACAGGGCCAGCACACCGTCGCCGGTCGTCTTCACGAGCCGGCCCCGGAAGCGATCGAGCTCGAACTGGATGCGCTCGTTGTGGGTCGCCACCAGCTCCCGCCAGCGCGTGGGACCGAGGGACTCCGCCAGGGCGGTCGAGTCGACGATGTCGGTGAACAGCACGGCGCCGAGCACGCGCTGCGTGTTCTCGTCGACCCGGGCGAACGAGCGCACGCCGGCCACGTCGTAGGCGACGAAAGTCTCGTCGCCGATGACCCAGCCATCGTGACCGGGCGGGATCTCGAAGACCTGGCCCGGGCCGATCTCGCTGGTCGTGCCGTCTTCCAACCGGGTGCCCAGCCGGCCCGCGATGCACACGCCCACGTGGTGGTACTGGCACAGGCTGGTCCCCGACATGGGCTGGACATGCTCCAGCCAGTGCCAGCCAGGCTGGAAGACCATCCGGCCGATCACCAGGTCGTCGAGGTTGTAGATGTCGACGTGCCCGAACGACGTCTTGCGCACCTCGTCGGGCTTCTCGAGCGACTTCGCCTGGAGACGGGCCAAGTGTCGATCCTCGTAGCACGCGCCATCGCCGCGGGGGCCGGCGGGCGGGCTTGCGTGAGGTCGAATGATGCGTCATCAGCCACGCCGGTGGGCTGCGCGGGTGCGCGCCCGATCGCGACCTGGGGCTCAGGAGCGGCTCGACGCCTCCGCCAGCACGGCGCGCGCTTCGATCAGGTCGGCGGTGGCGAACCCTTCGGTGAACGTCTCGAGGACCATCTGCAGATCGCGCACGCGCTGCTCGCCGCCTGGCGCGAGCCGGCAGAGCCTCGTCGTCGCCCGCAGCTCCGGCATGCGCGCGCCGACATGGCGCGCCCGCTCGAGGGCCTGCTCATAGGCCGATGCCGCCTCGGTTGGGGCCTCTGCCCCGGTCGCCGCGAGGTCCGATAGCAGATCGCCCTTGAGCAGCAGCAGATCGGGCAGCAGGATCGCGTCGGGACCCGAGCCCATCAGGGTGATGGCCGTGTTGATCGGGCCGAGGCCTTGGGCGGGAAGGCCGGCCCGCCCGCTCGCCCCACTGTCGAGGGAGAGCAGCAGCGGCCAAAAGACCGGCGGCGTCACGAGGCCCTGGTAGTTCGCCATGCCTTCCCTGACCTGGGCCAGCCCGACATCGACTCGGCCGAGGGCCGTCTGCGCCGCCCCTAGCAGGCAGGACCCGATGGCCGACCAGATGCGGAAGTCGAACTCGTCGGCGATCTCCAGCAGCCGCAGGGCGCGGTCGAGCACGATCTCCGGTTCGCGGCGCCACATGTGCAGCAGACCCGCGTGGAAGTAGGCGTAGGCGGACGTGTATGGGTGGTCGAGGCGGCGGGCAAGGTCGATCGCCGCGGTCGCTCGTTCCGCGGCCCGATCGGGAAAGCCGAGCAACCACAGGACGAAGGCTGAGGTGGTCAGGCAGGTGACGCGCGGATCGTTGCCCAGGCGCGATCCGACCGCGCGATCCCCGCTTGCCTCGAAGAGACCGATCGCCGCATCGAGGTGGCGCAGGCCGCCATGCAGGTCGCCCGTGAAGGCGAGGGTGGAGCCCACCACGAGGTGGCCGTCGATGCGCATATTCGGGTCGTTCTCGCCCTCCGCCAGGGCCAGGATCCGTTTACCCAGATCAAGGGCCTTGTCGAACTCTGTCCGGAGCATGTAGAGGCTCGCGAGCCCGCGCAGGATCGAAAAGTGCTGCCGGATCTCGCGACCACCCTCGAAGAGCTGGAGCGCCCGCGCGTACGCTTCGGCGACCTCGGGTGTGAAACCGCGGGTCGCCAGGAGGGCCCGCGCGAGAGTCATGCGCAGGGCGATCTCCTGCCCGACCAGCTCGCGCGTCGAGGTCGTCTCGGCGAGCACCGAGAGAAGGTTCGTCGTGAGTTCGACCGTGTCGTGGTACCAGCCGCGCGCCTCGTCGAGAATGAGCAGGCTGTCGGCCAGCTTGGTCAGCTGCGCCAGGTCCGCCTCGGCGATCCAGTAGCGCCAGGCGAGGCGCAGGTTCTCCACCTCGGCCGCCATCCGGACCATGGCCTGGTCACGAGCGGGGCCGGCCAGGTCACCACGCAGCCGCGCGGCGAGGTCGGCGTAGTAGGTCGCGTGGGCGCGCCGGATCGCCGGGCCGGCCGGTCGCTCGTCGAGCCGCTCGGTCGCGTATTCGCGGATCGTCTCGAGCATCAGCAGGCGCGGCTCCGCGTGGGCCACGTCCACCTGGCGGATCAGGCTCTTCTCGAGAAGGGACGCCAGCGCCTCCACCACGTCGACCTCCGGCTCGGCGTGGCCAGCGGCGGCTGCGAACACTGCCTCCACCGCCGGGAGGTCCCCGCCAGCGAAGGCGGCCAGCGACTCGAACACGCGTTGCTCGCCCGGTTCCAGGAGCTGGTAGCTCCACTCGATGGTCGCCCGCAGTGTCTGCTGCCGCTCCGGCAGGTCGCGCGTGGAGCTGCGCAGCAGCTCCAGGCGGCTCCCCAGGCGGTCGCGCAGCGCCTCCGGCGAGAACAACCGGAGGCGTGCGGCGGCCAGCTCGATGGCCAGCGGCAGCCCGTCGAGCCGACGACAGATCTCCCCGACGGCGGCCGCATTGTCGTCGTCCAGCCGGAAGTCCGGCCGGACTGCCCGCGCCCGATCGACGAAGAGCTGCACTGCCTCGTACTGCCCGAGCTGCTCGGCGGACACCGGTCCGCGGTGCACCGGCGGCAGCGTCATGGGCGGCACCGCGTAGACATGCTCAGCCCGCACGTGCAGCGGCTCGCGGCTGGTCACCAGCAGCTTGAGCTCCGGGCAGTCGCCGAGCAGCTCGGTGGTCACGCCGGCGGCCGCCGTCACCTGCTCGAAGTTGTCGAGCAGGAGGAGTATCTGCCGATCGCGCAGGCGATCGGTCAGTTCCTGCCGCAGCGGGCGATCCGGCGCCTCGCCGACGCCCACCACCCGCCCCAGCGCGAGGAGCACGGAGTCGGTGTCGCGGGTGGTGGACAGATCGACGAACGACACACCGTCACGGAACCGCTCGACCTGGTCGCCCGCGGCGCGGACGCCCAGGCTCGTCTTGCCCGTGCCGCCCGGGCCGGTGAGGGTGAGCAGCCGGATGGCTGGATCCTCCAGCCGGCGGTCGACTTCCGCGAGCTCCAGGCGGCGGCCCACGAACGGCGCCGCGGGGACGGGCAGGTTGGCGGCGCTGCGATCCATCGTCGTGAGGAGCGGGAAGCTCACCTCGAGGGCCGGGTGCAGCAACTGGAAGACGCGTTCCGGGCGGCCGAGGTCCTTGAGCCGGTACTCGCCCAAGTCACGCAGGCTTGCCCCATCGGGCAGCCGGTCGGCCGCCAGGGCCGCCGCGGCGGCGGACAACAGGACCTGGCCGCCATGACCGGCGGCCATGAGGCGGGCCGTGCGATTGACGGTCGGGCCGAAATAGTCCTCGCCGCGGCGCTCGGCGTCGCCGGCGTGGAGGGCCATGCGGACCCGGAGCGGCCCGGTCTCGCGCCATGGCTCCGCGGCCAGGCCCTGCTGTGCCGACATGGCTGCCGCTACGCCATCGGCGGCGTTCGGGAAGACCGCCATCAGGCCGTCGCCCGTACTCTTGACCACACGGCCCGCCGACGCCTCGACGGCCTCGCGCAGGATCGTGTCGTGCCTGGCCAGGGCATCGCGCATGTCCTCGGGCGACTGTTCCCACAACCGCGTGCTACCGGCGATGTCGGTGAAGAGGAAGGCCAGGGCCCCGTTGGCGATGGGGCGACCCTCGCGCGCGTCCGGCTCCGTCATGCGCTGAAGATAGGCGCTTCGTGTCGTCGCCGGGGCGGACCGTTGACCCGTGCCGACCGGTGGCGCAGGATGCCTCGATGACGAACCCGTCCAACAAGCCCCTTGCCGCGGCGGGGAGGTAGCGAGCCACGTTCACGATGGCCGTCGGCCACAGCGATGACGTCGAACCGCTCGACGCGATCGCGAGCGCCATCGAGCAGTGCCGGACCGCGCTGGGCGAGCTGCAGCCGCAGGGCGGCGTGCTCTTCTCGGCCTTCGGCAGCTTCGATCGGGCCATCCTGACGGCCGTGCGCGAGGCGTTCCCGGCGGCGACCGTGATGGGCTCCACGTCCGCGGCGGAGATCTCGTCGGTCGACGGCTACCAGGAGGATTCGATCACCCTGGCCCTGTTCGCCTCGGACACGGTGGACGTGACGACCGGCCTGGGGACCGGTCTCAGCGACGATGTCGACGCCGCCTGTCAGGCGGCCGCCAGCGAGGCGCTGGCCGCCACACGGCGCACGCCCAGCGTCTGCATCATGCTGACCGAGGGCTTCGCGGCCGATCCCCAGCGGACCCTGGACGCGATGGCCCGGGCGCTGCCGGCCGGCGTCGTCATCGTCGGCGGCACCTCCGCAGCCCGTGACTTCAGCACCGTACGGCCGTCGTACCAGTTCTGCGGCGATCGGGTCACCAGTGACGGGGTGGCCGTGCTGCTGTTCTCCGGGCCGATCGTCGCCTCGACGGCGGTCGGCACGGGGTGGCACACGATCGGCGCGACGGGCATCGTGACCAGCTCCGACTACGGCCGGCTGGACCAGATCGATGGACGACCGGCCATCCAGTTCCTGGCCCGCTATCTCGACGTGACCGGCCCGGCCTCGTACGGCAATCCGCTGGCGGTGGTCGAGGCGGGCGGCGACGAGTCCTACTTCCGGGCCATCCAGGGCACCGACCCGGCGTCGGGTTCGGTCTGGGTGGCCGGTTCGATCCCGGTCGGG
>JBIOIE010000116.1:0-5448 GCA_044449605.1 Candidatus Limnocylindrales bacterium
CCCATCACGTCGGCCCGGCCGCCGAAGGCCGCGAGCGGGTGGCCGCCGCCGATGATCTTGCCCAGCGTGGTCAGGTCGGGGCGCACGCCGAAGACACCCTGGGCGCCGTTCGGCCCGACCCGGAAGGCGATGATCTCGTCGAAGATCAGGAGCGCCCCGCTGCGATCGCAGTAGGCGCGCAGGAAGGCCAGGAACTCGGGCGTCGCGGCCCGGATCCCGCCGGCGCCCTGGACGGGCTCGATGATCACCGCCGCCAGCTCGCGCTCGCGGCCATGGAGCGCCCGCTCGACGCCCTCGGCATCGCCCCAGGGCAGCGTGACCATGAGGTCGCCGATCGCCGCCGGGATGCCCGGCGAGCCCGCCGCCGCGATGTCGTGGGTGCCGTGGTAACAGCGTTCGAAGCGGGCCATCAGCGAACGGCTGGTGAAGGCGCGGGCGGCGCGCAGGGCGAACATCGTCGCCTCCGTGCCCGAGTTCGTGTAGCGCAGCAGCTCCACGGACGGCAGGCGGCGCCGGATCTCCTCGGCCAGCTCGACCTCGACGGCGGTCGGCGCGCCGAAGGCCGAGCCCCGCCGAAGCTGCGCCTCTACGGCCGCGACCACGGCCGGATGAGCATGGCCGAGGATGAGCGCCGTGTAGTTGCCCAGGAAGTCGCGGTAGACGTTGCCGTCCACGTCGGTGATGCGCAGCCCCTCCCCGCTCGCGATGTAGGGCGCGTAGGGCGGGAAGAAGACCGTGGTCCGGGTCGAACCGCCGGGCAGCGAGCGGGAGGCACGCTCGAACAACTCCGCCGAGCGCGGCGTTCGGGCGCGGTACATCTCCGCTCTGGTCATCGGTGCCGGCGTACCTCGGCTGCGGATCGGGCTGATGCTACGCCGTCCTGCCCGTCAGTCGAGGGCGCGGCGAAGGTCCGGCTCGTGGCTGCGCAGCCAGCGCCGTGCGGCCGGGGCGTCCGGCACGAGGCCGTGGACAAGGCTCCAGAAGCGCTTGCCGTGTCCGAACTGGCGCAGGTGGGCCAGCTCGTGGACGACGACGTAGTCGAGGATCGGCGCCGGCGTCAGGATCAGCCGCCAGTTGAACGAGACCGTGCCCTGGTGCGATGCGCTGCCCCAGCGGCTGCGCTGGTCGCGGATGGCCAGGCCGGCCGGCTCGACGCCGAGGTCGCGGGCGCGGACGGCGACCCGGCGCTCGACGGCGTCGCGGGCCTCGGAACGCAGCCAACCCTCGAGGATCGTCGCCGCGGGGCGGACGTCGCCCCGCGCCAGCTCGAGCCGGAGCATGGGCGAGCCCGTGTCGTCGTGGACGATCCGCGTCCGCTTCCGGTCCGCCGCCAGCGGGGCGAACTCGAGCCGATGGGGCACGCCCAGGAGCGGCACGTCCCTGCCCTCGTCGAGCGCGGGGCGGGCGGCCAGCCGGCTCGCCTCGGCGGCCATCCGGCCGCGATGGTGCTCGACCCACTCCCACCTGGCCGCCAGCAACTCGTTCGCCCAGCGTTCGGGCGCGCGGGCCGGGAGCGTGACCACCAGCTCGCCGTCGGATCGGATGTTCAGCCGGGCGTGTCGAGCGCGCTCGGACCGGCGCAGCGTGTATTCGAGAGCCGGCCGGTTCACATCGGCCACGATATACTCCCGCTCCGTCACGGGGCTATAGCTCAGCTGGGAGAGCGTCTGCATGGCATGCAGAAGGTCCGGGGTTCGAGCCCCCGTAGCTCCACCACGATCTCCTTGCGTCCCCACCCATCCCTCGCCTGGCGGCAGGGGGTGTGCGCTGTCCGGGCACGCTTGAGGAGGGCACGATGATCGAACCCGGAGCCGGACGAGCGCTGGCCAAGACCCTCGGCCCCTTCGGCGTGTGGAGCTTCGCCCTCCAGGTCCATACGGCCCGCGAGGCCCAGGCCGCGGTCGCCGAGCTGGAGTCGCTCGGCTACGGCGCGGTCTGGATCCCAGAGAGCGTGGCCAGCAAGGAGATCTTCAGCCACGCCGCCATCCTCCTGGCCGGCTCGCAGCGGATCGTCATCGCCAGTGGCATCGCCAGCATCTACGCCCGCGACCCGATGGCCGCCGCGAACGGGGCCAAGGCCCTCGCAGACGCCTATCCGGGTCGTGTCGTGCACGGCATCGGCGTCAGCCACGCCAGCTCCGTGGCATCTCGTGGCGGCGCGTACGAGCGGCCTCTCGAGGCCATGCGCGCCTACCTCGACGGGATGGATGCGGCGCGCTACTCCGGGCCCGCGCCCGAGATCCCGGCCCCACGCGTGCTGGCTGCACTGGGGCCGCGCATGCTCGCCCTGGCCGCCGAGCGGACGGCCGGCGCTCACCCCTATTTCGTGCCCGTCGCCCACACCGTGCGCGCCCGCAAGGCGCTGGGGCCCGACCCCTGCCTGGCGGTCGAGATGACTGCCGTCCTGGAGACCGACCCCGTCGAGGCGCGCCGGGTCGCCCGCCTCTTCGCGGTGAACTACCTCAAGCAGCCGAATTACGCGAACAACCTGCGCCGCCTCGGCTACAGCGACGACGAGGTCGCCGGCGAGGGCTCCGACCGGGTCATCGACGACGTCATCGCCTGGGGCGACGCGGACGCCATCGTGGCCCGCGCGAAGGCTCACCTCGAGGCCGGCGCCGACCACGTCTGCATCCAGCTGCGCGGGGAGTCGAACGCCGACTTCTGCCTGCCGCAGTACCGTGCCCTGGCCAAGGCGCTGTTCTAAGGCCACGCGCGAGGCACCAGCAGCGGGAGCGTCCCATGAACCCCGAAGACTTCCCGGCCCCGAGCGAGGGCTTCGTGCTCACCCACTTCCTGGTCGTCTCGGACCAGGACCGCTCGCGCGAGTTCTACCGATCGCTGCTCGGCGGCGAGGTGCTCATCGAGCGCGACCCGGTGATCATGAAGGTGGCCAATTCCTGGCTGATCCTCAACGAGGGCGGCGGGCCCACCGACGACAAACCCACCGTCACGCTGACCACGCCGCCCGACCCGGATCGCAGCAGCGGCTTCCTCAACGTCCGCGTGGCGGACATCGCCGCCATCTACCGCGACTGGACCGCCAAGGGCGCCCAGTTCCTGACCGAGCCCAAGGACCACCAGCGCGAGATCCGCGCCTACGTGCGCGACCCCGACGGCCACCTCATGGAGGTCGGCCAGTCCAAGCTCGGCTGAGCCTCTGATAAACTCGCTGCGGGAGCGTGCGGCCGCAGCGCCGTCACGCACAGCGCCTGACCATCCACCCCTCGCCCGGTCGGCGGGGGGTGCGGCATTTCGAGGCCCACCGTGACCGAGACCCGAACGACGAGCCGCGACCGCATCGAGCGCTATGAGCACACCGCCATCGAGCCCCACTGGCAGGCGCGCTGGGACGAGCTCGGGCTGCATCGGACCGACCTCCACGACACGAGCCGGCCGAAGTTCTACATGCTGACGATGTACATCTACCCCTCCGGGGACGTGCACATCGGGCACTGGTACGTGATGACCCCGACCGACGCGATCGCCCGCTTCCGGCGCATGCAGGGCGACAACGTCTTCTTCCCGGTCGGCTTCGACGCCTTCGGGCTGCCCGCCGAGAACGCGGCTATCCAGCGCGGCGTCAACCCGCGCGACTGGACGATGACGAACATCGCCGCGATGCGCCGCCAGTACCGGCTGATGGGCACCACTTACGACTGGGACAGCGAGGTCGTGACCTGCGAGCCCGAGTACTACCGCTGGAACCAGTGGCTGTTCCTGCGCTTCCTCGAGGCCGGCCTGGCCTACCGCACAAGATCGGCGGTCGACTGGTGCCCCAACGACGGGACGCTGGCCCGCGAACAGGTCGAGGGCACCGAGCGGCGCTGCTGGCGTTGCCACGCCAAGGTCGAGAAGCGCGACCTGGACCAGTGGTACCTGCGCATCACGAAGTACGCCGACGAGCTGCTCGACTTCAGCGGCATCAAGTGGCCGGATCCCATCCGGATCATGCAGACGAACTGGATCGGCCGCTCCGAGGGCGCGACGATCACCTTCACGACCGCGCCCGACGACCGCCAGCCCGGCGGCGACGAGCTGCGCGTGTTCACGACCCGGCCCGACACGCTCTTCGGGGCCACCTTCATGGTCCTCGCCCCCGAGCACCCGCTGGTCGAGCGGCTGACCCATCCCGACCGGCGCGCGGAGGTCGAGGCCTACGTGGCCCGATCCCGGGAACAGACCGAGATCGAGCGCCTCTCGACCGAGCACGAGAAGACGGGCGTCGCGCTCGGCGTCGACGCGATCAATCCGGTCAACGGTGAGCGCATCCCGATCTGGATCGCCGACTACGTGCTGGCCGGTTACGGCACCGGGGCGATCATGGCGGTGCCCGCTCACGACGAGCGTGACTATGCCTTTGCTGAGAAGTACGGCCTGGCGATCCGGCGGGTCGTGGCCGCGCCGGGTACGGCGGACGACGCGGCGCTGGAAGGTGCCTACGTCGCCCATGCGGCGGGCGAGCGGCTGGTCGACTCGGGCGCCTACAGCGGCATGGCAGCCGACGAGGGCGGCAAGGCGATCGTCGCCGCGCTGGCCGTAGATGGCCGCGCCGAGCCGTCGGTCACCTATCACGTGCGCGACTGGCTGATCAGCCGGCAGCGCTACTGGGGCACGCCCATCCCGATCATCTACTGCGAGAAGTGCGGCATGGTGCCGGTGCCGGACGAGGACCTGCCCGTGCGCCTGCCCGACACGGTCGACTACCGGGGCTCGGGCGAGAACCCGCTGGCCAAGGACGAGGCCTTCGTCAACGTCGCCTGCCCGCGCTGCGAGGGACCGGCCCGGCGCGAGACCGACACCCTCGACACCTTCATCGACTCGTCCTGGTACTGGTATCGCTACCTGTCGCCCCACCTCGAGGAGGGGCCGGTGGACCGGGCCATGGTCGATCGCTGGGATCCCGTCGATCAGTACACGGGCGGTTCCGAGCACGCCGTCATGCACCTGCTCTACAGCCGCTTCTTCACCAAGGCGATGGCCGACATCGGCCTGATCGGCGAGCGCGAGCCCTTCCTGAAGCTCTTCAACCAGGGTCAGATCCTCGGCCACGACGGCGAGCGCATGAGCAAGTCGCGCGGCAACGTCCAGGATCCGGACGACCTCGTCCTGCGCTACGGCGCCGACACCGTCCGCCTCTTCCTGATGTTCATGGGCCCCTGGGACCAGGGCGGGCGCTGGGACCCCATGGGCATCGCCGGCGTGCACCGGTTCCTGAATCGGGTCTGGACGGTCGCGCTCGACCCGCGCGGGCGCGATGCCGGCGACCCGGCCGAGCCGATCACGGACCTGGTGGCGGCCGGGCGGGAGCTGCGCATCGTCGCGCATCGCACGTTGGCGTCGGTGACGGTCGATTACGGAGCGCTGCGCTACAACACGATGGTCGCCAAGCTCATGGAGCTGACCAACGTGCTGATGCGCTACCGGGGCACGGCCCTGGCCGGCGGC
>JBIOIE010000117.1:0-5422 GCA_044449605.1 Candidatus Limnocylindrales bacterium
CGCCCACACCGGCCAGGGCGTCCGGGGGGCCGACAACTACGTCGGCCTCGATGTCAACCGCGCGGCCCGCATCGCCGCTGCGGCCCACGGCGGCCAGGTGCTGGTCTCGGGCAGCACGAGCTCTCTCGTCGAGGGCCGGCTGCCCGAGGGGGTCAGCCTCGTCGATCTCGGCGAGCATCGTCTGAAGGACCTGGCCGAACCGCTCCACCTGTCCCAGGTCTCCATCAGCGGGCTGCCCGCCGACTTCCCGCCGCCGCGGACGCTGACCGCCGCCAGCCACCTGCCGACCCAGCTCTCGAGCTTCATCGGCCGCGAGACCGAGGTCGCGGCTATCCGGGCGCTCCTCGAGGCGAACCGGCTGGTGACCCTCACCGGGGCCGGCGGCACCGGCAAGACGCGCCTCGGCCTCGCCGTCGCCGAGCTGGCCCGGCCCGACTTCGTCGATGGCGTCCACTTCGTCGCCCTGGCCACGATCAGCGATGCGGCGCTCGTGGCGCCCACGATCGCGGGCACGCTCGGTCTGCGGGAGAGCGCTGACCGGCCCATCGCCGAGATCCTGCGCGAGCACCTGCGCGGCCGGCAGCTGCTCCTCGTGCTCGACAACTTCGAGCAGGTGACGCCGGCGG
The DNA here is from genome assembly GCA_044449605.1 of Candidatus Limnocylindrales bacterium. Classification (GTDB taxonomy): domain Bacteria; phylum Chloroflexota; class Limnocylindria; order Limnocylindrales; family CSP1-4; genus CSP1-4. The sequence goes on from JBIOIE010000117.1 coordinate 627, forward strand.
CGCCGACCGTCGGCGAGCTGCTGGCCGGCGCGCCGCGGGTCAAGGGCCTGGTCACCAGCCGCGGGGCGCTGCGCCTTCAGGGCGAGCAGGAGTACCCGGTGCCGCCGCTTCCGGTGCCCTCGGGCGAGGTGACCCTCGATCGCGCCACCGTGACCGGGTTCGCGGCCGTCCAGCTCTTCGTCGAGCGCGCCCGCTCGGTGCGGCCTGACTTCGTCGTCAGCGACGACAACGCTGCCGCGGTCGGCGAGATCTGCCGTCGCCTCGAGGGCCTGCCCCTGGCCATCGAGCTGGCCGCCGCCCGCCTGCGCCTGCTCAGCCCGCAGGCGATCCTGGAGCGCCTCGGCCATCGCCTCGATCTGCTTGCCTCGGGCGCCCGCGACCTGCCCGAGCGCCAGCGCACCCTGCGCGGCGCCATCGCCTGGAGCTATGAGCTGCTCGACGAGGCGGAGCGGGCGCTCTTCCGGCGCCTGGCCGTCTTCGTCGGCGGGGCGGCGTTCGAGGCGATCGAGACCGTCTGCCGGCCCGGGCAGGACCTCGGGCTCGACCTCCTCGAGGCCCTCGAGTCGCTGGGCGACAAGAGCCTCGTGCGCATCGACGCGGCCAGCGACGAGCCGCGGGTCACGATGCTGGAGACGATCCGCGAATTCGCCCTCGAGCAGCTCGCCGCCGATCCCGCGGCCGTCGAGCTGCGCGGCCGGCATCTGACCTGGTTCGGCGAGCTGGCCCAGCGCTGGGAGCCGGAGTTGGTCGGCGCCCGCTCGGCGGACGCCGTGCGCACGATCAAACGCGACGACGACAACATGCGGGCCGCGCTGCGCTGGTCGACCGAGGGTGGCTCGCTCGACGACGGCTTCCTGTGCGCCGCCGCGCTGTGGCGCTTCTGGCACCTGGCCGGGCGGCTGGACGAGGGCCGGTCCTGGTTCGACCTCCTCCTCGCTCACCCCGACGGCGCGTCTCCCACGGCGCTCTTCGCGGCTCTGACCGGCGCCGCCGGGGTCGTCTACTGGCAGCGCGACTTCGTGGGGGCCCATGAGCTGTATGAGCGCAGCGGGGTGGTGGCCGAGGCGGCCGGCGATCGGCCGGGCGTCGCCGAGGCCGAGTCGAACCTGAGCTACACCCTGGCCCAGCTGGGGCGCCCGGAGGAGGCCTGGGCCCGCGGCGAGCGGGCCCGGGAGCTGATGCGCGAGCTGGACGACCGCGGCGGCGTCGCCGTCATGGAGATCGCCCTCGGCTTCATCGCCAACAATCAGGGCGATTTCGCCGCCGCACGCGACCAGATCACCAAGGCCACGGCGGAGTTCGCCGCGATCGGCGATCGCTACCGCCAGCGCGATGGGATGCTCCTGCGCAGCGCCGTGGAGCTGCGTTCCGGTGACGAGTCGGCCGCTCGGCGGGCGATCCTCGAGGCCCTGCGCATGACGGCCGGCATCGTCGACGCGACCGGCGAGGCGAGCGTCGTCGACATCGCGGCGCTCCTGGCCCTGAAGGCCGGCCGGGCCCATCAGGCGGCTCGCTTGGCGGGCGCGGCGGTGGCGATGCGCACGCGGGCCGGCGGCGGCATGGAGTTGGACACGCTGAGCCTCGAGCGGCCGGTGGACGCCGTCCGAGGCGCGCTGCCCGACGAGGAGTTGGCGCGTTGCATGGCCGAGGGCCTGGCCATGGACCGGGAGGTCGCCCTGGCCGCCGCCCTGGCGGAGCTCCAGGGTCAGCCGCAGTAGGTCCGCACGACCTCATCGAGGACGGGCAGGCCGAAGCGCAGGGCGTCGAGGCCCACCCGCTCGTCGTCGCCGTGGAAGCGTTCCAGGAACGGCTCGTCGGGCGCCAGACGCAGGGGCGAGAAGCCGTAGGTCGGGATGCCCAGCCGGACGGTGTGCTTCGCGTCGGTCGCGAAGGGGACCATGACCGGCACGGTGAACGCGCCGGGGTCGTGGCGCTCGAGGGTCGCCGCGCAGAGGTCGTAGAGCGGATTGGGCAGGGGCTGCTCGAGGGGCTCCCCATAGGAGAGCCTGGTGGTCCGGCAGTGGGCCCACAGCTCGGGCCCGACCTGCTCGCGCAGTCGGGCCTCCATCGTCTCGGCCGTGGTGCCAGGCAGGGTCCGGCAGTCGACGACGATCGTCGCCCGGCCCGGGATGACGTTCTCCTTGACCCCGGCCCGGACGATCGTGGGGCTGATCGTGTCGCGCAGGAGGGCGTGGAGCGCCCGGCGCGTCGGTGCGTCGCAGACCGCGGCCGCATCGCCGGTCAGCAGGCGCTCGGCCGTCGTGCCCGGATCGCCGGGCAGCTGCGCCGCGGCCGTGCGCACCGCCGCGGCCATGAGCGGCGTGACCCGCTGCGGCGTGGGCTGGCCAAGGCGGGTCACGATCCGGCCCGCCAGCACGGCGGCGTTGTCGTCACGGGGCATGGCCGCATGGCCGCCCCCGCCCTCGACGCCGATCTCGAGGCGGAGGTAGCCCTTCTCGGCCGCCCCGATGGCATAGCAGCGCCGGCCGGCCAGCTCCACCGAGACGCCGCCAGCCTCGGTCAGGCAGGCGTCCGCCTGGAGCAGCTCCGGTTCGTGGTCGACGATCCAGCCGGCGCCGAGGTGGCCGCCCGTCTCCTCGTCCGCCGTGGCCGCGAAGATGACGTCGCGCCGGAGGCCCGGGACGGCGTCGCGGTCGGGTTGGCCGCCGGCGGCACGCACATCGGCGGCCAACCCGAGGACGACCTGCAGCTCCATCGCGACCATCGCCTTCATGTCCACCGCACCCCGGCCGTAGACGTAGCCGTCGACGATCTCGGCCTCGAAGGGGTCGCGCGTCCAGCGCTCGGCCTCGGCCGGCACGACGTCGAGGTGGCCGAGCAGGAGCAGTGGCCCCCCGCCGCTGCCGTCGCCCCTCAGGCGCGCCACCACGCTGCCCCGGCCCGGCTCCGGCTCCATGACCCGCGCCTCGAGGCCGGCCCCGGCCAGCACCTTGGCGAGATAGTGGGCGGCCGCGATCTCGTCGCCCGGCGGGTTGACGGTCTTGAGGCGGATCAGCGCCCGGAGGTGGTCGACGAGCTCACGGGACGCCCCTTCGGGGTCCCTCACCCGACCTCGCCCCAGCTCACGACGCGTTCGACGCCGATGCGGATGATCGGGCGGCTGTCCAGGTCGTGGGTCTCGTACTGGGCATAGCGCGCGCGCAGGGCCTCGACCGCCGCGGCATGCTCGGCGCGCTCATGGGCCTCCGGCTCGAGCAGCTCGCCCGAGCCGTACATGCGCAGCCAGGCCAGGCGGTCCCAGTCCTCGTCCCAGCGGTCGACGATGAGGGTCACCTCGGGCAGCACGAACAGGTCGCGCACGCGGGCGACGGCGTGGGGATCGTCCGTCCGCTTCGGCTTCTCGTCGATGGGGGTGTAGATGACGGGGCGGCCGATGCGGTCCAGGCGGTCGGTCAGGACGTAGCAGACCGGGACCAGACGGGCGCGGCCGTCGGGCGCCGTGGTGGCCAGGATCGCGCGTCGCTCGGCGTCGAGGAAGCGCCGCTCGGCGGCCGTCAGGACGTCCTCGCCGGGCATCGGCCGCTCAGCGCTGCGCGGCCGTCGTCGCGCCGCGCGAGGCGGACGAGACGGTCGCCGCGTACTTGGCGAAGACACCACTCCGGTAGCGCGGGGCCGGCGGCCGCCAGGCTGCCCGGCGCCGCTCCAGCTCGGCCGGGTCGACCTCGAGGTCGAGGGCGCGCCGGTCGACGTCGACGACGATCGGGTCGCCTTCCTGGACCAGGGCGATGGGGCCACCGAGGGCCGCCTCGGGGGCCACGTGCCCGACCATCAGGCCGTGCGTGCCGCCCGAGAAGCGGCCGTCGGTGAGCAGTGCGACCGACTCGCCCAGGCCCTCCCCGACGAGGGCCGCCGTGACCCCCAGCATCTCGCGCATGCCCGGCCCGCCGGCGGGACCCTCGTAGCGGATGACCACGACGTCGCCCGGCACGATGCGCTGGGCCTTGACCGCCTCGAAGCAGGCCTCCTCCGACTCGAAGACCCGGGCGGGGCCCCGATGGAGTCGCCGCTCGTGGCCGGCCAGCTTGACGACGCAGCCCTCGGGCGCCAGCGAGCCGTGCAGGATGGCCAGGCCGCCGGTCGGCTTGAGGGGCCGCTCGAGGGGCACCACGACCTGCTGACCGGGGGTCTCCCGGACGGCGGCCGCGATGGCGGCGATGGTCCGCCCATCGATGGTCGGCGCGTCGCCGTGGAGGAGGCCAGGGCGCTTGAGCAGCTCGCGCATGACGAGGGCCACCCCGCCGGCGTCGTAGATGTCCGAGGCGGTGAAGCGGCCGCCCGGGGTCAGGTCGGCGACGATCGGCGTGCGCTCGGCGATGACGTCGAAGTCGTCGATCTCCAGCGGCACCCCGAACTCCGCGGCGATGGCCAGGAGGTGGAGGACACCGTTCGTCGAGCCGCCGGTGGCGGCCACGGAGGCGATGGCGTTCTCGATCGCCCGCCGGTCGACGATGGCCGACGGCCGGAGGTCCCGCCGGACGAGGTCCATGACCAGCTCGCCGGTCCGCCGGGCGGCCTCGTCCTTGGCCGGATCCTCGGCGGGGATGCCGTTGAGACCGCCGGGTGAGAGGCCCAGGAACTCCATGGCCGTGCTCATCGTGTTGGCCGTGAACTGGCCGCCGCAGGCGCCCGGCCCGGGGCAGGAGACGTTCTCGACCTCGTACAGCTCTTCCAGGCTGATCTTGCCGGCTCGGTAGGCGCCGACGGCCTCGAAGACGGTCACGACCGTGGCGTCCCTCTTGCCCTTGTAGGTGCCCGGGTAGATCGTGCCGTTGTAG
>JBIOIE010000118.1:0-5399 GCA_044449605.1 Candidatus Limnocylindrales bacterium
CGTTTCCTCGAGGTGCCGGTCGAGGCCCTCGGGACCCGCCTCTCGGTCGGTCAGGAGCCGGTGCCGGCGCCGCCCCAGCGCGAGCCCGACATGGACCTCGACGAGGACTTCCTGCGCCGCGTCCGCGAGGCCTGAGGTGAGCCGCCGCCAAGGCGGCGGTGGCTGAGCGTGAAGGGGCCGGTGATAGACTCCCGGCCGATGACGAAGAACCTCGTGATCGTGGAGTCGCCGGCGAAGGCGCGCACGATCGAGCGCTACCTGGGCCCCGACTACCAGGTCCTTGCCAGCCTCGGCCACGTTCGCGACCTGCCCGAGAACCCGGGCAAGGGCCAGTTCGGGGTGGACGTCGAGCACGACTTCGCGCCCCACTACGTCATCGCCGAGGACCGCCGCAAGCAGGTCGAGAAGATCACCCGTGAGGCGCGCCGGGCGGACACCGTCTACCTCGCCACCGACCTCGACCGGGAGGGCGAGGCGATCGCCTGGCACGTCGCCGAGGCGGCCGACGTGCCGCCCTCGAAGACGAAGCGGGTGACCTTCAGCGAGATCACCCAGCGCGCCATCCGGGAGGCTTTCGCCCACCCCCGCGACATCGACATGGATCTCGTCGACGCGCAACAGACGCGCCGGATCGTCGATCGCCTCGTCGGCTACACGCTCAGCCCGCTCATCTCCAAGAAGGTCCGGGGCGGGCTTTCGGCGGGTCGCGTCCAGTCGGTCGCCGTGCGCCTCGTGGTCGAGCGGGAGCGGGCCATCACGGCCTTCCAGGCGCGCGAGTACTGGACGCTCGAGGCCCAGCTCGCCTCGGCCGCCGGCCTGCCCTTCGCCGCCGAGTTGGTGCGCATCGACGGCAAGGCCGCCGAGATCGGCGACGGCAAGAGCGCCGCGGCGCACGCCGCCGCGCTGCGCGGCCAGCATCCGATCGTCGAGAGCGTCGCGCTCAAGAAGCAGCAGCGCAGCCCCGCCCCGCCGTTCACGACCAGCACGCTCCAGCAGGAAGCCAGCCGCAAGCTCGGCTTCAGCCCGAAGCGGACGATGTCGATCGCCCAGCGCCTCTACGAGGGCGTCGACACGGGCGATGGCCAGGTCGGCCTGATCACCTACATGCGCACCGACTCGACAGCCATGGCCGGAGTGGCCATGGGCGAGGCCCGCGAGGTCATCAAGGCCCGTTTCGGGGCCGCTTACACGATGCCCCGGGGGCGCGTCTACAAGACGAAGTCGAAGGGCGCCCAGGAGGCCCACGAGTCGATCCGGCCGACGAGCTTCAAACGCGACCCGGAGTCCCTGGCCGGCCACCTCGAGTCGGCCGAGCTGCGCCTGTACCGGCTGATCTGGCAGCGCGCCCTGGCCTCCCAGATGGCCGCCCGGGAGCTGGAGATCAGGACCGCCGACCTCGCCGCCGGCCGCTACGGCCTGCGCGCCAGCGCCACGAAGACGCTCTTCGACGGCTTCGCCAGGGTCTACACCGAGGGCCGCGACGACGACGGGACCGATGACGCGGCCGCGCCCGAGCTGCCGGCCCTGGCGGAGGGCGAGGTCACCGACGTCCGTGACGTCGTCCCCACCCAGCACTTCACGGAGCCCCTGCCCCGCTTCACCGAGGCGAGCCTCATCAAGGCTCTCGAGGAGCACGGCATCGGCCGGCCCTCGACCTACGCGGCGACGATCTCGACGATCCTCGACCGCGGCTACGTCCGCGTCGAGGCGCGGCGCCTGCGGCCGGAGCCGGTCGGGGAGGTCGTGACCGACCTCCTCGTCGAGCATTTCGGCGAGTTCGTCGACGTCGAGTTCACGGCCCGCATGGAGGAGCGCCTCGATGAGGTGGCCCGCGGCGACCGGGCCTGGGTCCCGCTGCTGCGCGAGTTCTACACGCCCTTCAAGGCGCTCGTCGACGAGAAGCGCAAGGAGCTGCGCCGGAGCCAGTTCACGACCGAGGCATCCGACGAGGTCTGCTCCGAGGGCCACCCGATGGTCATCCGTCTCGGGCGCAACGGGCGCTTCCTGGCCTGCTCGCTCTATCCCGAGCACCAGGAGACCCGGCCGCTGCCGGGCGAGGAGGTTCCCAGCCTGAAGGGCGAGGGCGATCCCTGCCCCCAGTGCGGGCAGGGCGTGCTGGCCACGCGGCGGGGGCGCTTCGGGCCGTTCCTCGGTTGCTCGCGTTATCCCGACTGCGACTTCATCCTGCGCGAAGGGCCGCCGCCGCCGGAGCCGCTGCCCTTCGCCGTCACGTGCCCCAAGAACGGTGACGGGGTCCTCGTGGCCCGCCGGGCGCGGCGCACCGGCAATGTCTTCTTCGGCTGCTCGGCCTACCCCAAGTGCGACTACACCACGAACCACGAGCCGGTCGGGGCCGTCCACGAGACGGACGAGGGGCCGGTGGCTCGCAACTCCAGCGGCGGCCTTCTGTGCCTGAAGTGCGGGGCCACGATCGATGCGCCGGCTGACGGAGAGCTGCCCGGCCGCCGCCTGAGCGGGGGCGCGCCCGATCCGGCCGCGCTCGCCCGGCCCCGGCCCGCCGGACGGCGCGGCAACGGGGCAGCGCCACCTCGACGGAGCGGGCCGCGGACCGGCGGCGCCCGCCGCACTCGCCGCTCGGCCGCCGCCGACCGCGCGTGACGGGCGCCCGCGCCCTCGAGGGCTTCGCCCGCTCGCTGGAGGCGCAGGACGCCTCGCCGCACACGCGCCGCGCGTACGGCACCGCCATCCGCCAGTGGCTCGCCTGGCTGGCGACGCGGCCCGGGGCGGACTGGCGCCGCCCGGGACGCCTCGTGACGCGGGCCTACCTGGCCCATCTCGACGAGCGCGGCCTGGCCCGCTCGACGATCGCCGCCCGCATCGGAGCGTTGCGCTCGTTCTATCGCCATGCCCGGCGCGAGGGCTGGCTGGACGGGGATCCCTGGTCGGCGGTCACGACGCCCCGCCGCCCGCGCCGGCTTCCTGAGGTGCTCGAAGTCGGCGAGGTCGAGGACCTGCTCGACGCGGTCGGACCGCTTGCCGATCGGGGCCGGCGCCGCGATCCGGCCGTCGCCGCCGCACTTGCGGAACGCGACCGCGCCCTGCTCGAGACGGCGTACGCGGCGGGCCTGCGCATCGCCGAGCTGGCCGCCGCCCGCGCCGAGGACCTGGACCTGGCCCACGGTGAGCTGCGCGTCGTCGGGAAGGGCCGCAAGGAGCGCGTGACGCTCCTCGGCCGGCCGGCCCGGGAGGCCCTCCAGGCGTACCTCGACGACGGTCGCCCACGCTTGCGCGGCAGCGCGGGCGGGCCGGACGAGGGCACGCTCTTCCTGAATGCCCGGGGCGGCCCGCTCGGCGTGCGCGGGCTGCGCTACCGGCTGCGGCGCATCGCGAACCTGGCCGGCGTCCGCGACGGAGTCACCCCGCACACGCTGCGCCATTCGTTCGCCAGCCACCTGCTTGACGGGGGCGCGGACCTGCGCGTGGTCCAGGAGCTGCTCGGCCACGCCAGCTTGGGCACGACCCAGATCTACACCCACGTCTCGACCGCCCGCCTGCGCTCGGCTTACCGCGCCTCGCACCCTCGCGCCGCTCGCTCGAGCCAGACGCCCCCGCCGTGACGGGCACCGCGCGCACCCTGGCGCGGGCCGGCCTCCTGGTCACCGCGGCCTACCTCGGCTCGCGGGTCCTGGGCTGGGTGCGCCTGGTCGTCATCAGCTCGGTCTTCGGGGCCAACGCCGACCTCGACGCCTACTTCGCGGCCTTCCGGATCCCCGACCTGATCTTCCAGCTCGTCGCCGCCGGGGCCCTCAGCTCGGCCCTCATCCCGGTCCTCGCCCACCTGGTCACCGACGCCGAGGAGGAACGGGCCTGGCGGGTCGTGACCACGGTCATCAACCTCATGCTCCTCGTCCTGCTCGGCCTCTCGGTCCTGCTCGCCCTCGGCGCGCCCCTGCTGATGCCGGTCCTGACGCCCGGCTTCGACGCCGTCCAGATCGAGCTGACCGTGCGGCTCTCGCGGATCATGCTCCTCTCGCCGGTCCTGCTGGCCCTGGCCGCGGTGGCCACGAGCGTGCTCAACGCGCACGGCCGATTCGGGGCCTCGGCCATCGCGCCGCTCTTCTACAACGGGCTGATCATCCTGGCGGCCGTGCTCCTGACGCCGGCCTTCGGGGTCGAGGGGCTGGCCATCGGTGTCGTGCTGGGGTCGCTGGCCCATCTCGCCGTACAGCTCCCGACGATGGTCCGGCTGCCCCGCTTCGCGTACGACTTCCGGGTCGACCTGCGCGATCCGGCGGCGCGCGAGGCGCTCCTGTTGATGGCGCCCCGGGCCATCGGCCTGGGGGCGGTGCAGTTGACCCTGATCATCCACACGACGCTCGCCTCGGCCCTTGGCACCGGCGCCATCGTCGCCTACAACATCGCCTTCACGGTGATGCAGATCCCGATCGGGGTCATCGGCATCCCTCTCGCCGTGGTCCTGCTGCCCTCGATGTCGCGGGCCTTCGCGAGCGGGAACCATGACCTCTTCGGCCAGCTCGCGGTGCGCTCGCTGCGCCTCTCGATGTACGTGATGTTCTTCCTGACGGCGATGACGATGGTCCTCCGGCGCGAGGTCCTGACCTTGCTCTTCGACTACGGCAACTTCGACGCTCGGGCCATCGACCTGACCGCCAACACGCTGCTCTTCTTCGCCGCCGGCCTGGTCGGGTACGCGGCCGTCTTCGTGCTCGCGCCCGGCTTTTACGCTGGCAAGGACACCCGCACGCCGGTCGGGGCGGCCATCCTCTATCTCGCGGCCACCGTCGTCGTCTCGGTGGTCAGCGTCGGCACGCTCGGCCTCTCGGGCTTGGCTCTGGGCACCTCGATCGGGGCCTGGCTGGAGGCAGGCATGCTCCTCGTGCTGCTTGCCCGGCGCACCCGGGGGCTGGAGGTCGGGAAGATCGTCACGTCGGCCGTCCAGTTCGCCATCGGCGCCGCGGTCGCCGGCGCCGCCGCGTTCGCCACGCTTGGGCTGGGCCGCGGGCTGCTCGGCGCGGTCGATCCTTCGAAGGTCGTGGTCGCGGTGCAGGTCACGCTGGCCGGCCTGGCCGGGCTCGCCGCCTACGTCGCCTTCAGCGCCGTGGTCCGCATCCCCGAGCTGGGTGGCACGGTGGGGCTCCTCAGGACGGCCCTCCGCCGGGGGCAGCGCGGGGCATGATCGAAGTTCCTCGTCCGGGGACGTCGCCGGCGCCCATGACGGTCGCTGCATCGGCGGCCCTGCTCAAGGAGCGCGGCCTGCTGCGCTCGTTCATACCGGGGCCGGCCCGGTCGGACCGGTCGGCGATCAGCGAGGTCGTCCTCGATTCGCGCCGGGTGAGGGCGGGTTCGCTCTTCGCGGCCCTCGTCGGCCAGCACCGCGATGGCCATGACTTCATCCCCCAGGCGGTCGCCGCCGGGGC
>JBIOIE010000119.1:0-5391 GCA_044449605.1 Candidatus Limnocylindrales bacterium
GCGGGCTCCTTCGGGTCCCTCGCGCGCCGGCGCCCCCAACCACACGCCGCCGTCGGCGAAGTGCTCGGACTTCCAGATCGGCGCCCGGGCCTTCAGCTCCTCGATGGCATAGCGGCAGGCGTCGAAGGCCGGGCCGCGATGGGGCGCGGCGACGGCGATGGCCACGCTGTTCTCGCCCAGCCCGACGACCCCGGTGCGGTGGACGATGGCCACCCGGCTGACCCCGAAGCGAGCCTCGATCTCGTCGGCGATCCGCTCCAGCTGCTGGAGGGCCATGGCCTCGTAGGCCTCGTACTCCAGCTCGAGGACCGCCTGGCCGGCGAAGCGCTCCGCCTCGGCCGCCTGGCCCGGAGCGGGCGTGCCGGGCGTCTCCCGGGTGCGCCCCAGGAAGGTGACCACCGCGCCGTCCGCGGTGCTGGCCACGGCGGCCCGCAGCTGGGCGACGGTGGTGTCGCCGATCGGCTCCGCGCTGAGGGCGATCCAGCGCACCGGCCGATCGTCCGAGCCGCCGGCCACGGGCGGGATGACCGCCAGCTCGTCGCCGTCCGTCAGGCGGTCCTCGGGCGCGGCGTATTCGCCGTTGCGCGCGAAGCGCACGAACGGGCGTGCAGCGGCCAGGACGTCGTGCTCCCTGGCGAGCGCGTCCCAGGCCTCGGCGATCGTGGCCCCGTCGGCCAGCACGAGGCGGACCTCGCGCCGCCCGACCTGCTGGCGCTGGAGAGCGAACAGGCGGACGGAGACTTCCATCGGGCTAGACCAGCAGCCCGGTGCCGAAGAGCAGCGCGGCGGCGACGATGGTGCCCGCCAGGATTGCGGCGGTGTCGATGTAGAGCAGCCCCGTGGCCGACTCCATCGAGCGCGTCCCTGCGGTGCGCAAGGCCATCACCGTCAGCACCAGCGGGAAGACGAGGCTGACCAGCAGGCGCAACCAGACGACGAAGGCCTGGCTGCCGACGAGGGCGGCGAAGGGCGCGTCGGTGCCGCTGCCGAGGACCGCCCAGACGACGAAGAGGACGAGCTGGACGGCGACGACGGCAGTCAACGCCCGGGTGGCCACGATAAGCGGCGTCCCGGGGATGCGCGGCGTGACCAGGTACCAGTGGCCGAGGATCATCGCCGCCACGACACCGCCGCTCGCAGCCGCCAGCATGAGCAGTTGGACCGCCCAGGCGAGGCCCGGCAGGGTCGCGTCGCCCCAACCCAGGCCCGCGGCCAAGGCGACGACCACGCCGACACCGAGGCCCGCCAGACCGAACCAGGGCCGGCGCGTCGTGCGCGCCCGGCTGACCATCTCAGCACCGGCCAGGACGGCGAGCGCGAGGAGGCCGGCGTGGCGGACGGGATCGATGGCCGGCGCGGCATGGACGGCCAGATCGGCCGGCGCGGGCAGGCCACCGTCCAGGAGCGCAGCGAGCAGCGCGAAGACCGTGGCGCAGAAGGCGGTGAAGGTCAGGTAGCCGCGGGTCGCCTCGGTCCGCCAGCGCAGCAGCACGACGGTCGCCAGCGTGCCCAGCGAAAGGCTGAAGAGGAGCGCCCAGTTGACGTAGGCGAGGCTCTCGACGATCGAGCGGTCGGGCACCGGGCGAGTGTAACGAACGCGTCACGGGACTAGCATGGAGCCGGTCGACCTGCGCGAGGTCGGATGCGCCCCGACAAGCGGTGCGAGGAGGCGCCATGAGCAAGCTCGGCTTCAGCTTCACCTGGTACGGACATGCCTGCGTCGAGGTCGTCACCGAGGGCGGCAAGCACATCCTCTTCGACCCCTGGTTCAGCAACCCGACCTCGCCCCGCAGCCCCGACGAGGTCGAGCGCTGCGACCTGATGCTGGTGACCCATGGCCACGGCGACCACATGGGCAACGCCTTGGCCCTCGCCTCTCGCCTGAAGCCCGCCTGGCCGTGCATCCACGAGATGAGCCTCTGGCTCGTCCGCCTGCTGCCCGGCGAGGGCGAGGGCGTGGTGGGCATGAACAAGGGCGGCACGGTCGAGGCCGCGGGATTGAAGGTCACGATGGTCCGGGCCGAGCACTCGGCCGGCGACTGGGCGACGGACCTCGGCGTGCCCCTCTACCTGGGCGAGCCGGCCGGGTTCATCGTCGAGCTGGAGAACGGCCGGCGCATCTACCACGCCGGCGACACCGACGTGTTCGGCGACATGGGCCTCATCCGTGAGCTGCACCGCCCGGACGTCGCATTCCTGCCCATCGGCGGCCACTACACGATGGGTCCGCGCGAGGCTGCCAAGGCCGTGGAGCTGCTGGGCGTCAGCACCGTGGTACCGATCCACTACGGCACGTTCCCGATCCTGGCCGGCACGCCCGACCAGCTGCAGGCCGAGCTGGCCGCCCGGGGCCTTGGCGCAGTGGAGGTCGTGGCCCCAGAGCGCGGGGTGGCGACCAGCTAGTTTCAGGCCGGCTGGGCGAGGACCATGATGCGCAGCTCGGTCATGTCCTCGATGGCCCAGCGCAGTCCCTCGCGCCCGAGGCCGGAGTCCTTGACCCCGCCGTAGGGCATGTGGTCGATGCGATACGTGGGCACGTCGTTGACGATGACGCCGCCCACCTCGAGGCCCTCGAAGGCCCGCCAGGCGTGAGCCAGGTCGTTCGTGAAGACGCCCGTCTGGAGGCCGTAGAACGAGTCGTTGACCTGCCGGACCGCGTCGTCGAAGTCGTCGAAGGCGAAGGCGACGACCACCGGCGCGAAGGCCTCGTTGGAGCAGATCTGGGCGGCCACCGGGACGCCGGTCAGGACCGTGGGCGGGAAGAAGGCGCCGTCGGCCCGGCCGCCGGTCAGCAGCGTGCCGCCCATGGCCACGGCTTCCTCGACCCAGCGCTGAGTGCGCTGCGCCTGGGCGGACTCGACCATCGGCCCCAGGACGGTCTCGGGATCGAGCGGATCGCCCGTCCGGATGGCCCTGGCAGCGGCCACGAAGCGCTCCAGGAAGGCGTCCCAGATGTCGGCCTGGATGAACATCCGCTGGACACTGATGCAGACCTGGCCGGCATACGTGTAGGCGCCAACGAGGATGCGCTTGACGGCCCAGTCGAGATCGGCGGTCTTGTCGACGATGACCCCGGCGTTGCCGCCCAGCTCCAGGACGACCTTCTTCTTGCCGGCGCGCTCCTTCATCCGCCAGCCGACGGCAGGGCTGCCGGTGAACGTCAGCAGCTTGAAGCGCGGGTCGGCCACCATCCGGTCGCCCAGCTCGCGGCTCATGGGCAGGATGCTGACCGAGCCGGCGGGCGGCCCGGCGGCCTCGACGATCTCGGCGACCGTGAGCATCGTCAATGGATCCTTGGAGGGCGGCTTGAGCACGATCGGGCAGCCCGCGGCGATGGCCGGGGCGAGCTTGTGGGCGGCCAGGTTAAGCGGGAAGTTGAAGGGGCTGATGGCCGCCACCGGGCCGACCGGGAAGCGCCGGGTGATGCCCATCCGGCCTTTCGACGAGGGCATCAGGTCGAGGGGGATCGTCTCGCCGACCATCCGCTCCGCTTCCTCCGCCCCAAGGCGGAAGGTGAGAACCGCCCGGTCGACCTCGACGAGGGCGTCGCGGATCGGCTTGCCCGATTCGAGGGTCAGGGTCCGGCCCAGCTCCTCGCGCCGGGCCTTGATGCCGGCGCTGATCTCGCGCAGGATCCGGCCGCGCTCGTAGGCGGGCAGCGTGCGGGTCACCTCGAAGGCCGCCACGGCCGCCTGGACAGCCTCCTCGTACTGCTCCGGGGTGGCGTGGAACGTGCTGCCCGCGGGCTCCTCCGGACGCGCCGGGTTGGAGACAGCCAGGACATCCCGTGACTCGACCCAGCGACCGGCCAGGAAGATCGGGTGGGGCTTGGCGCCGGTCACGGTGGCCATCCTGGTCGGGTCTCCTGAACGGGTGAGGCGGTCGGTGCCATGCTACACGCGGTCCAGAAGCCCGCCGTCGGGAGGAACGAGATGCCACGCCATCGCCCGCTTCGCGAAACGCTCGCCGCCAAGCCGGGCTCGAAGGTCCACCTGGCCGGCCTCGACCCCGCGGCGACCTACGGCTACACGAAGGCCGGTTCGGCGGCCGAGCTGGCGACAGGGCTCGACCGCCTGAGCGCCCTCCAGGACCGCTTCTGGGCTGAGGCCAGCCGGGCGGTCCTCGTGGTCGTGCAGGGCATCGACGCGGCCGGCAAGGACGGCACGATCAAGCACGTCATGGGCGCCTTCAACCCGCAGGGCTGCCCGGTGACCTCGTTCAAGGTTCCCTCCGCCGAGGAGTCGGCCCACGACTTCCTGTGGCGGATCCACGAGCGCATGCCGGCCAAGGGCGAGATCGGCATCTTCAACCGCTCGCATTACGAGGAGGTCCTCATCGTCCGGGTCCACGAGCTGGTCCCCAAGGCGGTCTGGTCGAAGCGCTACGCCCAGATCAACGCCTTCGAAGCGGAACTCGCGGCGAGCGGCACGACCATCGTGAAGTTCTTCCTGCACATCTCGAAGGACGAGCAGCGCCGGCGCTTCCAGGCCCGTTACGACGATCCGACCAAGCGCTGGAAGTTCAAGGTCGGCGACCTCGAGGAGCGCAAGCGCTGGGACGACTACATGGCCGCCTACGAGGACCTGCTCGACAAGACCTCGACCGCGGCAGCGCCCTGGTACGTCATCCCGGGCGAGCGGAACTGGTTCCGGAACCTGGCCGTGGCCGACATCCTGGGCGACGTCCTCGACGGACTCGACCCGCGCTATCCCGAGCCCGCCGACCTGCCTGCGAACCTCGTCATCGAGTAGCCGGACCGGGGGCCGAGGGGACGATGCGGCCAGCCGGGTTGCGGGCGCATCTCGTCGCGATGACCGTCGTGGTGGGCGTCGTCGCCGGGTGTGGCGCAGCGGGCAGCCCGACGCTTCCAGGCCCCGGCGAGTCGTCACCTTCCAGCGGAACCTCCGCGCCGGCGGCCAGTGCGACGCCGTCAGCCGAGCCGACAGCGACGTTTCCGCCGGTCACGGCCGGTGGGCTGCCCGGGGAGCCCGACGCGAGCCTGACCCCCGGCGCGTCGAATCCGGTCGTGACCCAGGCGACGATCGGTTCGACGATCTGCCGATCGGGTTGGACGGCGACCGTCCGTCCCTCGTCGTCGTACACCACGAACCTCAAGATCCAGCAGATCGCGGCCTACGGCTATGCGGACACGAACCTCCACGACTACGAGGAGGACCACCTCATCCCCCTCGAGGTCGGCGGCGCCCCGTCCGATCCGCGGAACCTCTGGCCGGAGCCCTACACGGCGTCCCTCGCCGATGGGCGCGCGGTCGGGGCGCACGTGAAGGATCTGCTCGAGAACAAGCTGAAGTCGCTCATCTGCGCCGGCTCTCTGCCCCTCGCCGAAGCCCAGCATGAGATCGCGACCGACTGGGTCCGGACGTGGTTCAC
>JBIOIE010000120.1:0-5388 GCA_044449605.1 Candidatus Limnocylindrales bacterium
AGTTGGGCCACGAGCTGGAGGGCGAGGCGCTCGATGCCGCCTACCGCGAGGTCATCGCCCTGGCCGACGCCAAGAAGGAGGTCACCGACGCCGACCTGCTGGCGGTGGTCGAGCACCTCGCCTCGGGAGTTTCCGCGCCCGATGGCGACGCGGTCGCCCTGACCGGCTGGAGCGTCACCTCGAGCCAGGGCGGCCATGCGCAAGGCAACGTGTCGCTGACGATCGCCGGCCGGAGCGTGTCCGCCGAGGGCACCGGCAACGGCCCGGTGGACGCGCTCTTCGGTGCCGTCGACGCGGCGGTCGAGCCCGTCCTCGGCTGGCACCCGGTCCTGGCCGAGTACGAGATCCGGGCGGTCTCGGCCGGCGAGGACGCTCAGGGCCAGGTCGTCGTCCGCTGCCGGCGCTCCGGCGACGGCCCGGACGGACCCGTGCAGACCGGCCATGGCCTCTCCACGAACATCATCGAGGCCTCGCTCGAGGGCTATCTCTCGGCGCTCGACAAGCTGCGCGTCCTGGTCGTGCGGGACGGGCGGGCGTAGGCCGTGTCCACGCTGGCCAGCTACCGCATCGCGGTCATCCCCGGCGACGGCATCGGGCCCGAGGTCATCGGGGCTGGGCGGCGCGTGCTCGACGCCGCCGGGGCGGCCTTCGGCTTCAGCCTCGACTGGCGCGAGCTGGTCGTCGGCGGCGCCGCCATCGATACGTACGGCCTGCCCCTGCGCCCCGAGGACCTGGCCGCCTGCCGGGAGGCCGACGCCGTCTACCTCGGCGCCATCGGCGGGCCGCGCTGGGACGACCCCAACGCCCAGGTCCGTCCGGAGCAGGCCCTCTTCGCCCTGCGCGGCGGCCTGGAGCTGTTCGCGAACCTGCGCCCGGTGACGGTCGAGCCTGCCCTCGTGCCCAGTTCGCCCCTGCGCCCGGCGCTCCTTGCCGGCGTTGACCTCCTCATCGTTCGTGAGCTGACCAGCGGCCTCTACTTCGGCCGCCCGTCCGAGGAGCGGGCCACGCCCGAGGGGCGGGTGGCGGTCGACACGCTCTGGTACACCGAGGCCGAGATCCGGCGCGTCGTCCGTCTGGCCTTCGAGCTGGCCCGCGGGCGGCGACGACGGCTCACGAGCGTCGACAAGGCCAACGTCCTGGCGACCTCACGGCTGTGGCGCAAGATCGTCGAGGAGACCCGTCCGGACTTCCCGGACGTCGAGGTCGAACACCGCCTCGTCGATGCGGCGGCGATGCTCCTCGTCACCCGGCCGGCGGCCTACGACGTCGTCGTCACCGAGAACATGTTCGGTGACATCCTCAGCGACGAGGCCTCGGTCCTGGTCGGCTCGCTGGGCATGCTGCCCTCTGCGTCGCTCGGCACCCGTCGGACGGCCCACGGCCTGTACGGGCTGTTCGAGCCCATCCACGGCTCGGCGCCCGACATCGCCGGCCTCGACAAGGCCAACCCCATCGGCACGATCCTCTCCGGCGCGATGCTCCTGCGCTGGTCGCTCGGCCGCGAAGACGCCGCCGCGGCCGTCGAGGGTGCCGTCCGCGCTGCGCTCGCCGAGGGCTGGCGTACGGTCGACCTCGTCGGGCCCGGCGCGGACACGGCAAATGCGGGGCTGCGCATGACCGGCACCATCGGGTTCACCGACGCCGTGCTGGCCTGCCTCGCATCGCCGACGATGGCCGGGACAGAGGCCATCCGATGAGCGAGCCGGTCCTCCTCTACGACACGACCCTGCGCGACGGCACCCAGCGCGAGGGCCTCGTCCTCTCGCTGGCCGACAAGGTGCGCATCGCCCGTCGCCTCGACGCGGCCGGCTTCCCCTATGTCGAGGGCGGCTGGCCGGGTTCCAACCCCAAGGACGTCGAGTTCTTCGAGGCCGCCCGGGCCATGACCTGGGCCAACGCCCGGATCGCCGCCTTCGGCTCGACCCGTCATCGGGCCAACAAGCCGGCCGACGACCCCAACCTCCAGGCGCTCGTGGCCGCGGGCACGCCGGTGGTGACGATCTTCGGCAAGAGCTGGCTGCTCCACGTCACCGACGTGCTGGGCGCCACGGCCGACGAGAACCTGGCCATGATCGGCGACTCCGTCGACTTCTGCGGGCAGGGTGGCCGCGAGGTCGTCTATGACGCCGAGCACTTCTTCGACGGCTACAAGGCCGACCCCGCCTATGCCCTGGCGACCCTGCGTGCGGCGCACGACGCGGGGGCCTCGACGCTCGTCCTGTGCGACACGAACGGGGGCTGCATCACGGACGAGTTGGGCGCGATCGTCCGCTCGGTCATCGCCGCGCTCGACCGGCCGGTCCGCTTGGGCATCCACGTGCACGACGACGCGGGTCTCGCCGTGGCCAACTCGCTGGCCGCCGTGCAGGCGGGCGCGACCCACGTCCAGGGCACCATCAATGGCTACGGCGAGCGCTGCGGCAACGCCAACCTGGTGACCATCTGGGCCGACCTGGCCCTCAAGATGGGCATCGCCACCGTGCCGGCGGGGACCGACCTGGCCGGTCTCGCCGAGCTGTCGCGCTACGTGGCCGGCGTGGCCAACGTCACGCCGGACGCCCACCAGCCCTACGTCGGCGCGAGTGCTTTCGCCCACAAGGGCGGCGTCCACGGCGCAGCCACGGCCAAGGTCCGCCACGCGTATCAACACGTTGATCCTGCCCTTGTAGGCAACGAGACCCGCCTCGTCGTCTCGGAGCTGGGCGGCCGGGTCAACACCCAGTGGCGGGCCGAGCAGCTGGGCCACGAGTTGGCCGGTGTCGTCGACCCGCGGGAGCTGAGCACGCTGATCAAGCAGCTCGAGTCCGAGGGCGCCAGCTTCGAGGGCGCCGAGGCCTCCTTCGAGTTGCTCATCCGCCGCCACCAGGCCGGCTACAAGGCCCCCTTCCGGCTGCTCGACTTCACCGTCTTCGTCGAGGAGCGCGACGGGCGCGACCTGCGCGCCGAGGCCACGGTCAAGGTCGAGGTGGAGGGCGAGGTGCTCCACACCGCCGCCGACGGCAACGGCCCGGTCAACGCCCTCGACGCGGCCGTGCGCAAGGCGCTGCGCGCCTTCTACCCGGAGCTCGACGGCGTCCACCTCGTCGACTACAAGGTGCGCATCCTCGACGGGGACGCCGCCACCGCGGCCAAGACGCGGGTCGTCATCGACTCGGCGTCGGAGTGGGGGACCTGGTCGACGGGCGGCGCCGACACGAACATCATCGCCGCCTCCTGGCAGGCGCTCGGGGATTCGCTCGAGTACGCCCTCTGGAAGAGCGGCGCCCAGCCCCGTCGCCGCGACGAGCGACACTTCACGACCATCCAGGGAGAGAAACCATGAGCACCTCGGCCACCCCCCAGCCGGCCGCCGATCAGCGCGTCCGCCTCGCCCGCTGGTCCTGCACCACCGGCTCCAACGTCCAGAGCCGCGGCGTCGTCATCGTCGAGAGCGGCCAGCACCGCTGGGAGGCCGCGGCGGAAGGCAACGGCGCCGTCGACGCCCTCTTCGGCGCCGTGGATGGTGCGCTCCGTGAGGTGCTCACCGGCCATCCCCGCCTGCTCAGCTACGAGGTCCGCGCCGTCGCCGAGGGCCCCGACGCGGAGGGCACCGTGGCCGTCCGGATTGCGCCGCCTTCGGGGGCCGAGGGCGCCCGCGGGAAGGGCATCTATAGCGGCACGGCGCAATCGGCCAACATCATCGCGGCGTCGGTCGAGGCCTACATCGAGGCCATCAACGCCCTGCTCGCGGAATCGCACTGGGCCGGCGCGGCCGAGGCGGCCGGCAGCCGGCGCACGCCGCGCACCGAGAAGGCGGCCCAGCCCAGCGCCGAGTTCGACGAGGAAGCCGCCCGCCACGACACGAGCGCCTGGTTCGAGCGCTAGTCGGGGCCGCCCTGGCCCGCGACGAGGCGGACTCGTGACCCGCATCGCCTTCGCCGGCGAGCGTGGCGCCTTCGCGGAGGACGCCGTGCTGTCCTTCGATCCCTCGGCCGAGGCCGTGCCGGTGCCGGGCTTCCGGGAGGCCTTCGAGGCGGTCGACGCCGGTCGTCTGCCGGCGGATCGGCCCGGCGCAGCCTCGGTCGGGGCCGCCGCGCTGCCCATCGAGAACCTCGTCAACGGCACCGTCCGCGAGACCTACGACCTGCTCCTCGAACACGACCTCGTCATCGTCGGGGAGGCCATCGTGCCGGTCCGCCTGTGCCTCGCGGCCCTGCCCGGCGAGACCCTGGCGAGCGTCGAGCGCGTCTACTCGCACGTCCAGGCGCTGGGCCAGGCGGAGGCGTTCCTGCGTTCGCGGCCCTGGCTGACGATGAGTACGTACAACACGGCCGGGGCTGGGCGACTCATCGCGGAGCGCCGCGAGCGTGGCGCCGCGGCCGTCCTCTCGCCCCGGGCGGCGGCCCTCTTCGGCCTCGAGATCCTGGCCGACGGGATCCAGTCCGTACCCGACAACCGGACCCGCTTCCTCATCGTCGCCCGCCGGGGCACGCCGGCCGCGCTGGCCCGCCAACCGGGTGGGGAGGGGCCGCGCCGGACCACGCTCGTCTTCGCCGTGCGCAACGAACCGGGCACGTTGCTGCGCGCGCTGGGCGCGTTCGCCGAGCGCGGCGTCAACCTCAGCTCGCTCGAGTCGCGCCCCAGCCGCTCGGCGGCCTGGGAGTACGTCTTCTGGACGGACCTCGACGCCGATGTCGGCGAGGCCGGCTGCCGGGCCGCCATCGACGAGCTACGGACCGTCTCGACGATGGTCCGGGTGCTGGGTTCTTACGCCCGCGTGAGTGGTGGCTGAACGGGCCCGACCGCCCTCAGATCGCGCTCGTGCAGAACTTGCACTTCGAAGCGTCGACCGCGTTCGCTTCCTTGCAGAACGGGCACGTCTTGGAGGGCGCGGCCGGGGCTTCCTTCATGAACATCTTGCCGATCTGCCAGACGACCAGGGCGACGATCACGAACGAGATGATCGCGTTGAGGAAGGTGCCCCAGCGGATGGCGACCTCGGGCGTGTCGCCGACGGCCTGCTGGAGGACGATCTTCAACTGGCTGAAGTCGACCTTGCCCAGGAGCTGGCCGATGGGCGGCATGATGACGTCGTCGACCAGCGAGGTCACGACCGTTCCCAGGGCGACCCCGATGACGACGCCGACGGCCAGGGCAAGGGCGTTCGTCTTGAGCAGGAACGCCTTGAACTCCGCGAGCATGCCTACCTCCCTCGTTGCTATCGCGAGCACCGAACCCTACGGCTGGGGGAGCGGTTCGCCGGACAGAGTGAACCACGTCCGGACCCAGTCGGTCGCGATCTCATGCTGGGCTTCGGCGAGGGGCAGAGAGCCGGCGCAGATGAGCGACTTCAGCTTGTTCTCGAGCAGATCCTTCACGTGCGCCCCGACCGCGCGCCCATCGGCGAGG
>JBIOIE010000121.1:0-5350 GCA_044449605.1 Candidatus Limnocylindrales bacterium
GGTCTGCGCCGTGACCGGGGCCGCCTCAGCCTGATGTGGAGGGGACCGTCGAACCTTGCTCTGCCCCTGCCGGAGCCGGGTTGATGGACCTCGCCACCAGCGCCGCGTCGAGGCGCTCCAGGTACGGCCGTGCCTTCACCCGCTCGAAGATCGCCCGCGCCTCGGCCGCTGGCTCCCGCGTGGCCGGGTGGTCCGCCCCGACGAGGAGAACGAAGTCGAGCGCCGTGGCCGCGACCGTGAAGTCCACGCCGAAAGAACGCAACCGGGCGAGCGCCTCCCGAAAACCCGCGACCGCCTCGTCGACCCGCCCCTCGCGGGCCGCGATGCCGGCCCGCGCCGCGATCCGATCGACCTCAACGCGGACGCCGGTAGCCGGGAGGGCATCGAGTTGGTCGGCGATCATGGCCGCCCGTCCGAGGTCGCCGCCCCAGAGGGCCGGGCGCATCGCGAACTCAAGGCCCACCTGCCCGTAACTCTCGTCAGCGGCAACGGTGGCCAACGCTTCATCCACCGCCCGCGGGTATTCGCCAGCAAGAAGGGCCCGAGCGGCGCGCACGAGAAGCAGGCTCGCTCGCGCGACTGGATCCGACACCTTCATCGACAGCGCCTCCAGCCGAGCCAGCTGCGTGTCGGCAGGTTCGCCCCGCGCCACGA
This sequence comes from Candidatus Limnocylindrales bacterium, assembly GCA_044449605.1. Lineage (GTDB taxonomy): Bacteria > Chloroflexota > Limnocylindria > Limnocylindrales > CSP1-4 > CSP1-4. The sequence continues at coordinate 655 of JBIOIE010000121.1, forward strand.
GAAGGTGGGCCCAGATCGCTGTGCTGCGGACCTCATCGAGCAGGCTGCCCGGCTCGTCTGATCCTTCGGCCAGCTGGACGAGCGCCTCGTCCCAGCCGTCGGCCATTTCGAAGTCCTCGAACACCGTTCCGATCGCTGCCCACCGGACCATGTTGCGATTGCCGACCCGGCGCGAGAGTTCGGCGGCGGCGCGATACGCATCGCGAGACCGTCGAGGATCGTCGGCGATGACGCCCTGATTGTTCATGGCCCGGATCTCGGCGGCCACGTAGCCACCGGCATGGGCCATCTCGATGGCGGCCTTCAGCAAGGCCAAGCCCTCGCGACGGCGGCCGAGTTGGCCAAGCGATGCACCTTTGTTGTTGAGGGTCTCGGCGAGGATCCGGTCGAGCCCCAGATGTTCGGCTAGATCGAGGGCCAGGTCGGCAGCTGCGATCGCTCGCGCCGGCTGGCGGGTGCGCATCAGCCCTCGCGATAGGTTGGCCAGCAACGTTGCCCGGACAGCGGGGGAGCCCGTCTCGGGCATCGCCTCGAGGGCCGCCTCGAGCACGGTCACGGCCTCGGGCGTCTGGCCGGCGTCGATGAGGATCTCACCCAGGAAGGCCTCGCCGGCGCTCACCATCTGAGGGTCCCCAGCACCCCGCGCGAGGTCGATCCCCGCGCGCACGAGGGCCAGGGCGTCATCGTGGCGCGCCGCGGTGTTGGCCGCCGCCGCGGCCCGCAGGTGGAGCGCCGCCCGCTCACGCGGATCGGCGGTGATGGCGATCGACTGGCGCAGGTATGAGACCGCCTGATCGTGCCCTCCCAGCGTCGTGGCCCGATCCGCGGCCCCGGAGAGTGCAAGGCGCGCCTGGATGGCCACGGCATCCGCTTCGGCGCCCTCCGCGGAGGCCTCGACGGCTGCGACGTAGTGGGAGGCCAGCAGGCCTGCCAGCTCGTCGTCGCCGAGAGCCTCGAAGTAGCGCGCCGCCGCGAGGTGTCTGATGCGCCGGTCGCGCTTGGCCAGGGTGCCGTAGGCGACCTCGCGGATGAGCGACTGGACGAACCGGTAGAGACCCCGCTCCGGGCTGCGCGGGTCGATCTCGACGTCGAAGAGCTCCCGGCGCACGAGCGCCTTGAGGCGAGGCTCGAGCGTCTCGGCCGACTGACCGCTGACCGCGATCAGCCCGGCCAGGCCGAAGGTCTGGCCAAGAACGGAGGCATCGGCGACGAGACCCCTGTCCACCGGCTCGAGCGCGTCGAGCCGGCTGGCGATGAGCGAGCGCAGGGTGTCCGGGATGGCCAGCTCGCCGAGTTCGCCGACCGGGCGGTAGGCGTCCCCGTCGCGGGTCAGGCGCCCTTCTGCGACCAGTGAGCGCACCGTCTCGACGGCGTACAGAGGCATCCCGTCGGCCCGGGCGAGGATTGCCGCCACGGCCGCCTCCGGCAGCCCCGGCACGAAGCCCTCGAGCAGCAGGCGCATGGCTGCGTCGCCGAGCGGCTCGAGGGCCAGCTTGGTCAGGTTCCGCGTCTCGGCGCCCCAATCGGGTCGGCGATCGAACAGCTCCGGCCGCGCGAGGGTGACGACGAGGATGGGCACGTTCTTCGACCACTCCAGGAAGTGCTCGATGAAATCGAGGAGCCCCGTGTCGGCCCACTGGAGGTCCTCGAAGAGGAGGACCGTCGTGCCCCGCTCGGCGATCCGCTCGAAGAAGATGCGCCAGGCAGCGAAGAGGACGTCGCGGCCGCCGGCCGGGGCCGGCTCGAGGCCGAGCAGGGTGAGCAGCGCCGGTTCTACCCAGCGCCGGTCGTCGTCCGTCGGGACGTACTCGGCGACCGTGGCCGCGATCCGCTCGCGCGTGGTGGCTTCGTCGTCTCCCTCGGCGAGGCGTGCGCGGCGGCGGACCATCTCGCCCAGCGCCCAGAAGGTGATGCCCTCGCCGTAGGCCGGCGAACGGCCGCGATGCCAATAGATCGTCTCGCTGATGCCGTCGATGTACTTCTCCAGCTCCCAGGCCAGGCGGCTCTTGCCGATACCGCCCGGCCCCGTGATCGAGACGAGGCGCGTTCGGCGGTCCCGTCCGGTCGCGGCGATCAGGTCCTTGAGCAGGCGCAGCTCCTCGTCACGGCCGACGAACGGGGGCTCGGGCAGGTCCGACCTTCCGCTGCCGCCGCGCTGGGCCACGACCCGCAGGGCCCGATAGGCCGGCAGCGGGGCGACCTTGCCCTTCAGCACCTGGTCGCCGGCCTCCTCGAAGGCGATGGCCGCGCTGGCGGCGCGCATCGTCGCCTCACCTACCAGCACGGCTCCTGGTGGCGCCACCGATTGGAGGCGCGCGGCCGTGTTGACGAGATCGCCCGCGACCATGCCCTGGTTCGTGGCGCCGATCGTGACCGCGGCCTCGCCGGTCAGCACCCCCGCCCTGGCCTGGATCGTCGGGCCGAGGGCCCGCACGGCGTCGACGAGGTCGAGCGCGGCGCGGACGCTCCGCTCGGCGTCGTCTTCGCGGGCGGTCGGGGCGCCCCAGACCGCCATGACCGCATCGCCGATGAACTTCTCGACGGTCCCGCCGTAGCGGGAGATGACGTCCGTGGCGATCTCGAAGTAGCGGGTCAGGGTGTCGCGCACGTCCTCCGCGTCGCGCTCCTCGGCGAAGGGCGTGAAGCCGACGAGATCGGCGAAGAGCACGCTCACCAGGCGCCGCTCGGCCGCGGCGCCGGAAGCGGCCAGGGCGCCAGGCGCCGCGGCCGGCCGCGCGGCCAGGGGTGCCGAGCCCGTCGATCCCGGCAGCGGTGCCGCGCACTCCCCGCAGAAGGCGTCGCCGGGGTCGTAGGCGGCCCCGCAGTTGGGGCAGGCCGCCGCCAGCGGCGTCGCACAGCGGACGCAGAACTTCCGCCCGGGCTTGTTCTCCGTGCCGCAGCTGGAGCAGATCACCACACGCACCCAGCCCGCAATCAGATGGCCCGCATCCGGTTGTTCTTGGCGTCGTGGGTGACCTCAGCCAGGCCAAGGGCCTCCAACAGCGGCGGCATATACATCCCGAAGCGGCCCCGCAGGCCCTTCTTCAGGCCGTACCAGCCACCGACCGGGTTGTCCGCCGACCGGCCCCAGGCCTCGACCGTGCCGTCGGCGGCCGGCTTCTGCTCATCGGCGGCGCCCAGGGGCATCCAGTCCCCGTGCGTCTTGAGCATGGCCTGGAGGTCCTCGATGGCCCGCAGGTGGTAGCGCAGCTGGGTGGTCCCGACCTGGCAGACGATGGCCGGCGGGTCGAGGGTCGGATCGCGGTACATCTGGTATGCGGACGAGCCGCTGGGCGTGGTCAGGTTCCAGGGGTCGTCCTTCGTCCCGCTGCCAGATGCCGTCATCACTTCAACCTCCTGTGCGTGCGTCCACGCATGCTATCCGTACGGGGGTCGCGGTGCCACCACCCGCGACTCGGTTGACGGGCGTTGGCCGAATCACCACGATGCCCTTCCACCCATGGGTGCAGGGAGACGCATGCGACCGACGCTCAGGATCCTCGACGATGCCTTGATCGCCGACATCGTGGCCGAGGCCATGCGCCTTCTGGAGGAGGTGGGCATGGAGGTCCGCGGCCGCGCCCTCCGCGAGCGACTGCTCGACCATGGCCTCCGCCTCGACGCGACGGGTGGCCGGGTGCTCTTCCCGCGCGCTGTCGTGGAGGCGGCGATCCGCAGCGCACCCGGCTCGTTCCTGCTCCACGATCGAGACGGCGGGGTCTCCGCCGACCTGGGCGGCGACCGGGTCCACTTCGTGCCCGGCTCGAGCGGCCTGCGGGTGCTCGATCATCGGACCGGCGTATCACGGCCGGCCACCACCAGCGACTTCGTGGAGTACGTCCGGCTGGCCGACGGCCTGCCCAACATCGCCTACCTGGCCACGGCGTTCTCGACCGGCGACATCGAGGCCGGCGTGTCCGACGCCTGGCGCCTCTTCCTGTGCCTGACCAACTCGCGCAAGCCGGTCGTCTCGGGGGCCTTCACCGAGCACGGCGTGCGGCGCATGGTCGAGATGCTCCAGCTCTTCCGCCGCGACCGGGCCGATCTCATGGCCCGCCCGATGGCCATCTTCACGATCACGGCCAGCGGCAACTTCCGCTACAGCGAGGACTCCTGCCAGAACCTCATCGACTGTGTCGAGGCCGGCATCGCCGTGGAGATCGTGCCGGTCACGCTGATGGGCCTCATCGCCCCGGTCACCATCGTCGGGGCGACCGTCTTCCACACGGCCGACGTGCTGGCCGGCATCACCATGGCCGAGATCGTCCGCCCCGGGGCGCCGGTCCTCTTCGGCGGCGCACCGGCCACGTTCCACATGAAGATCGCCAGCTCGCCGATGGCCGCCGTCGAGGCCCTCCAGCTGGATGCCGCCTACGTGGCCGTGGCCAAGGCCCTCGGCCTGCCCACCCAGGCCTACATGGGCCTCTCGGACGCCAAGATCCTCGACGCCCAGGCCGGCGCCGAGACGTTCGGCGGCGCCCTCCTGGCGGCGCTCGCCGGAGTCAACTCCGTGTCCGGCCCCGGGATGCTCGACTTCCTGCTCGTCTTCAGCCTGGCCAAGCTCGTCTTCGACGACGAGATGTGCGGCCAGGCGCTCCGTTTCGTGCGCGAGGTCCGCCGGCTCGACGACCTCCCGGTGGGCGATCTGGTGCGCCAGCTGCTGGCCGACCAGCACCTCATCACGGCCGAGCACACC
>JBIOIE010000122.1:0-5294 GCA_044449605.1 Candidatus Limnocylindrales bacterium
GACCGCACCCTCCGAGCCGCCCGAGACGGGCGCGTCGACGAAGGCCACCGCCCGTTCGGCGAGGCGGACCGCGAAGCCCTCGCTGGCGCCCGGCGCGATCGTCGAGCAGTCGATGACGAAGCCGCCCGCCCGGGCGCCCTCCGCGATGCCCTGCGGGCCGAAGAGGACGGCCTCGACGTCGGGCGTGTCGGAGAGGCAGACGACGACGACGTCGGTCGCGGCGGCCAGCTCGGCCGGCGAGGCGGCCTCGATGACGCCCAGCTCGCGCAGTGCAGCGGCCTTGCCGGGGGTGCGATTCCAGACTCTCAGCGGGAAGCCGGCCCGGGCCAGGTTGGCGGCCATCGCCGCGCCCATCGTGCCCAGCCCGGCGAAGCCGACCCGCTCCATGCTCCTCCTTCCAACGCTGCCGATGACCCGGCTAGCGCCGGCTGGTCAGGCGCAGAAGCATCAGGAAGAGGTTGACGAAGTCGAGATAGAGGGCGAGCGCGCCGACCACCGAGGCCGATTCCCGATCGCGCAGGTTGCCCAGGTAGCCGCGCTGGATGCGCTGCACGTCCCAGGCCGTGAGGCCGGTGAAGATGGCCACGCCGGCGATGCCGATGATGAAGTCGAAGGTCGAGCTGGCCAGGAAGATGTTGACGACCATGACGACGAGGAGGCCGACGAGGCCCATGACCAGGATGCCCCCGAGGTGGGTCAGGTCCCGCCGGGTCACGACGCCGTAGAGGGCGGCCGAGCCGAAGATCGCCGAGGCACCCAGGAACGCCGAGGTCACCCCGGCCCAACCCGAGGCGGCCGTCTCGGAGTAGACGATGAGGCCGAGGGTCAGGCCGTTGAGGAGGGCGAAGCCGAAGAAGAGGCCGAGGGCGACCACGGCGCCGAGCCGGTTGACCAAGCCGCTGACGGCGACGACGAAACCCAGCTCGACGAGGAAGATGATGAGCAGGTTGCCGACGGCGAACTTCAGCACGTCGGGGTTGGTCATGGTCAGGTAGGTCGAGGCCGCGCTGAGCAGCAGGCCGACGAACATCCAGACGAAGGCCATGGTCAGGAAGCCTTCGCGGACGACGGCGATCTCGCCGTTGATGCGCACGCCCGCGGCGGTCTGGTTGAGCGTCGATCCGGTCGTCGCGTAGCGGTTCAGGGGATCGGGGTTCTGGTTCATGACTTCCAGTCTAGCGCCGTTCGACTGAGACCCGGCCGGACGGGACGAGGTCAGTCGACGATCGGGAAGCGACGGTTCCAGATCGACCAGTCGACGTCCTGACCGCGGTCGCCGCCCGAGGTGGTGATGGCGGCCGGCTCGCTGCCCGCGGTCTCGGCCGGCAAGGTCCCACCCAGGAGCTCCGGGATGGTCACGAAGTCGAAGCCCCGGGCGCGGTAGGCGTCGATGACACCTTGGAGCGCCAATGGCGTGTTGGCCGGACCGGCGTGCATGAGCACGATCGAACCATCGCCCCCGGCGCTGGCACGCACCGTGATGGCCAGCGGGCTCTCGCCTGTCCAGTCGCGGCTGTCGACGTCCCAGAGCACGACGTGCTGGTAACCGCACGATGCGGCGATGCGGGCGACCAGCGGGTTCCAGCGGCCGTAGGGCGGCCGGAACCAGGCGATGGACGGCCGACCCAAGAGGTCGTCGGCCACGCCGCGAAAGCCGCAGATCTGGTACCGGATCGCCGTGGCCGAGAGCGTCGTCAACCGGGGATGGGAGACCGTGTGGTTGCCGACCGGGTAGCCGGCGGCGGCCACGGCTCGCCAGGTCGCCGGTGACCGCCTCATCGCGTTGGCGTAGGGGAAGAACGTCGCCGGAACCTTGTTGCGCACCAGGATGGCGAGGATCTCGCGAACCCGGGCCGGCGACCAGCCGTCGTCGAAGGTCAGGGCCACGACCGGGGCCGTTCGGGCGCCGTGGTGGATGACCTTGGCCGCGACCGCCGGCGGCATGACCAGCATGATCGACAGGGCGCCGGCAAGCAGTGTCGCGAGGGTGCGTCGCCTCATCAGTCCCTCGCCGGCCGAGCCGTTCCGGGGCGCCGTCGGATGCCGGCTCGGTGGTCACGTCGCCTGGCGCTGGGGCCCATGTTCCTGCACTTGCTCTGCGCGGAAAGACGACCGCAGGGTAGACGATTCAGAGGGCCCTGACTGTGCCATCGTGCGGGTCCGCCGCGACCGGGGGCAAGCCCCTCGGGAACGCCCCGACGAGGGCCAGGATCAGCGTCTTCGGGTCGAAGGTGGGGCGGTCAGGGACCTGCGCCGCGGCTGCGCCGCGCCGTCGCCCGGGCGGGCCTGGGCACACGGGCCTCGGCAGCCTCCGCGGCGCGGGCCAGGACCCAGAGGAGGTCCGCCAGCCGGTTCAGGTAGGGCACGAGCCACTCCCCGGGCGCCAGACCGTCGCGGCGCAGGGCCACGACCCGGCGCTCGGCGCGCCGCACGACCGTCCGGGCCAGCTCGATGGCGGCCGAGATGCGAGTCTCGCCGGGCACGACGAACTCCGTGGGCATGACGACCCGGCCCTCCAGCTCATGGAGCGTCGCCTCGAGACCGGTGAGCATCGCCTCGCTGACGCGCGTCCGGCCGGCCTCGAGCCGGTCGTGCGCCTCGGGGTTCGAGGCCAGCTCCGCGCCGACCACGAACAGCTCGCGCTGGAGGCGCAGGATCAGCGCCGTGAGGCTGGCGAGGGCGGGCGGGGCCGTCCCGGCGCCGGCGGCGGCGCCCAGCTCGGCGCGGGCCAGCCCGAGCGCGGCCACGGCCTCGTCGATCGTGCCGTAGGCCTCGGTGCGGGGATCGTCCTTGTCGATGCGCCGGCCGCCGAAGAGGAGGCCGGTGGTGCCGTCGTCGCCCTTGCCGGTGGCCACGGCGCTGGCGGCGATGGCTGGCCGGCGGCCCGTGGTCATAGCCCGCCTCGGGCTACCACATCAAGCCGGCGTCCCGGGGATCCCAGCGTTCGGCGAGCAGGGTGACCTTGACCTCGTGACCGACGACCTCCTCGGTCACCTCCTTGACCTGCTGGATCATCGCCCCCGCATATGGGCAGAAGGGCGTGGTCAGGATCATCTTGATCTCGACCTGCTCGGGCCCGAGGATGATCTGCTTGATGAGCGCCAGCTCGACGACGTTCATCCCGATCTCGGGGTCCACCACCGAGCGCAGGCCGTCGAGGATCGCCAGCTCCGTGGCGCGTTGCTGGGGATCGAACGGCGCTGCCGCCGGAGCGGCTGCGGGGTGCCTGGCGGTCTGATCGGTCATCGCCGGGTAATCCTAGCATCAGGGTCGGATATGACCTCCGGAGGCGGTCAGCCGGCGACGGACCCCGTGGCCGAGCTGACGACCACGCCCGTCATCGAGCGCAGGTAGTCGGGCAGGTCGGCGGCATCCTGGGGGCTGAAGCCCGCACCCTCCAGCTCGCCCTTGGCGGCGAAGAAGTCGGTATACCGATCGGGATGCTCGCCGGCGTAGCGGAAGGCCTCGGCGATGCCCACCTTCTTCAGCTCCGGGTTCTGGACCTGGATGTCGCGCCAGGAGAGGCCGTTGGCGCGCATCTCCAGGATGTTGCGGACCGTCAGCCGGCTGCCATGGCAGAACGGCTCACCGTTCATGACCAGCGGGTCCGACTTGACCCACTTGATGGTCACGCTCAGACCGCCGTCTCGTCGAGGATGCCGGCGCCCTTCCAGATGAGGCGCACGACCTTGTTGCCCTTGTGGTCGCCGGGCAGCGCCTTGTGCAGTCGCAGGCGCTCGAGCCAGGCGTCCATGAGCGCGCCCAGGGCCCGGCCATCGTCGGGGGTGAGGACGCTGGCGGCCGCCTGGCGCAGCCCGCCCAGGAGCGTCGTCTGATCCGCGACCGAGACCCGCCGACGCCGGAAGATCGGCATCAGCCACTCGGCATACTCGGTGACCAGACGGGCCTGGCCGGTCTCCAGGGCCCGGGCCAGCTGCTCGACGTGTTGCTGGAAGTCGCGCAGGAAGCGGCGCTGCATCGTCTCGTCGTAGCGCTGCGCGAGGCCGGGGTCGGCGGCCAGGGCGGCCTCCAGGCCCAGCGCCCCGATCCGATCCCGGTCGCCGCGCAGGCGAGCCGCGGCATCGCTGCGCCCGACCGTCGGATCGGCTGGCGGCAGGCCCAGGACGGGGTGGCTCATCTCGGTCGCCAGTGTAGCCCTTGGGGGCCTTCCGGGGCTCGGCTAGCATCGTCGACGTGGACGCTCCACGGCTGCGCCAGGGTCTCGCTTACGGGGCGGCCATGGCCCTGCCCTTCGTGGCCCTTTGGGCGGTCGCGTCGGCCATCCTTGACCTCGGCGTCGGGCTCGTCGTCGTCGCGGCCGTCGCCGGGTGGCTGATCGGGACGGCCGTCGCCCTGGGTGCCGAAGCGGGTTCCTTCCGCCGGACGCCGGCCACCGTGACGCTCGCGGTGGGGGTCACGCTGGCCACCTGGCCGGTGGCCATCTTCGTGACGTACCTCGTCAGCCGGGCCATCCTGCAGGGCTCGACGCTGTCTTTCGCGGAACGCCTCGCCCAGACGCCGTTCCTCGACTTCGCCGCACCCCAGTTCCTGCCCGCCGGCCCGTTCGAGATCGCGGCCCTCGCGCTGTTCGGCTGGCTGGGCGCCCGCTAGGCAGGCCGACGGCCACTAGTCCCGCCGGGCGGCGACCACCTCGGCGGCCAGCGCCGACGGCGTGAGCTGCTCGGTCAACAGCCGAAAGAAGCGCTTCGGCGCTGCCGCCTCGCCTTCGAGGGCACACCAGGCCGAGAGGAGCCGCTCCCCGCCCGCATACGAGAACACGTACGTCCGCCAGAGGGGATGGGTGATGAACTCGATCCGCTTCGCCGCTCGCTCCGGGGCGTCGAGCGCCTCCTCGACCAGGAAGGCCTGGACCGCCTCGACGGCCAGCCCGTCCCGGTGCAGCATCAGGGCGGCGTCCCCGCTCGCCCCCTTCAGGCTGCGGCGCGCTTCGGCCACCGTCAGGGCGCGCTCGGCGTCCGCCGCATCGCCGCCGATGCCGGCCGCGGCCATCGCCCCGGCCAGGAGTTCGACGTGCGCTGCTTCGGGCAACACGAACAGGCGTCCCAGTTCGGCCAGCCCCTCGGAGACGTAGGCCTCCGGCGTGTCGATGGACACCAGGCTGGCCTCCAGACGGCGCTCCTGGCGGATGAGGCGAGCCTCTTTCCAGGCATGCTCCAGGTGATGGCCCGGGAAGGTCTCGTGGCTGAGGGTGGTGACGAGTTCGGCGATGCGGATCGGCAGATCCGTGTTCAGGTCGACTCGCGAGGCGAGGCCGCCGTCATACCAGTTGTAGC
>JBIOIE010000123.1:0-5293 GCA_044449605.1 Candidatus Limnocylindrales bacterium
CGCAGCGAGCGGACGCCGGCCTCGACGACCTGGGGCGGCGTCGTGAAGTCGGGCTCGCCGACGCCCAGGCTGATGACGTCGGGCATCGTGGCGATGACGTCGAAGAACTTGCGGATGCCCGAGGGCGGCACCGCGTTGACGCGCTGTGACAGGCGGCTCGTGGCCGGAGCGGGGGTCTCGGTGGTCATCGCGCGCCGAGTATACCGAGGCCCCCGCCGGCTGCCGGCGATCAGGCGGGCACGGGCTCGGCGATCGGCGCGACCGGCTGCATCGGGATGAGCTCGAGAGGCGTCAGCTGCATCGCCTCGGCCGCCTCGACGCGGGCCTTGAGCGTGCGCATCTGGCGGCGGGTCATGACGAACGCGCCGAAGTCGAGCAGGCCGGCCATGATCTCGGCCGGGCGCCCGGCCATCGCCGAGGCGAGGCGGAAGCGCTCGATGAGGCGGGTCTGGCCGTCGTCGGTCGGCTCGAGCACGAGCGCCCAGCTGGCCTGGAACTCGCCTGGGGTCAGGGTGCCGATGGCGCCGCCGCTGCGACGGAGGTTGGCCGGGGTGGGCGGGAGCGCCTCCCCTTCGTGGGCCGCCGCGGCCTGTCCGCGCACGTGGACGTCGTCGAGATAGAGGACGAGGGCTCGATCGGGCTCGAGGACCCGGACCTCGAAGCCGCTGCCCGGCGCCACGGGCATGGTGTCGCCGAGGGCGAGCGCCTGGTGCTCGGGCATGATCTGGCGGGCGCTCGGATGGCTCATGTCGATGGCGTCGTAGCTGTACCAGCCGGCCCGGCCGTAGCCCATCTGCACGAGCCAGGGCCAGACCGCGCCGGGCGAGGCGGCGATCGTGATGCCCCGCGTGTCGACGAGCTTCGGCGATGTCACGAGGTCGTCGCCGGGCAGCGGGCGGGCCGCTTCGGCCGGGTCGATGGCCCAGCGCTTCCAGAGCGGGCGGACGACGGTCAGGTAGGTGGCCGTCGTCGCCGCGACGGCGCCCACGGCGAAGATGGACAAGGCGCGACGGATCATGGGATACCTCCTGGCGGCATCGTGGGCCGACGTCTCGCCACCCACCAGTGCCGATGGTCGTCAGACGCAGGGTCGAGCGCTCAGTGGCTCCCGCTCGTGGCCATCCGCTCAGCGGGCGTGGGCGTGCCGGCCTGCTCCAGCGCGGCCAGGTCGGCCGGTTCGAGGACCCGCCACGGGGCGCCGGCGGTGATCGCCTCGTAGGCCCGGCCGAGGCGGAAGAGACGGCCCTCGTCCCAGGCCCGGCCGATGAACTGGAGGCCGACGGGCAGGCCCTCGGACAGCCCGCAGGGCACCGACAGACCGGGCAGGCCGGCGATGTTGACCGGCAGCGTGCAAGCGTCGGAGAGGTACATCGCGACCGGGTCGTCGAGGCGCGCCCCGATGGGGAAGGCGACCGTCGGGCTGGTCGGGGCCACGAGCGCGTCCACGTCGCCGAAGGCCGCGTCGAAGTCGGCCTTGATGAGTGTGCGCACCTTCTGGGCCTTGAGATAGAAGGCGTCGTAGTAGCCCGCCGAGAGAGCGTACGTGCCGAGCATGATGCGGCGCTTGACCTCCGCCCCGAAGCCGCGGCCGCGGGTGGCCAGGTAGTTGCCCAGCACGTCCTCGCCCCGCTCGCTGTAGCCGTAGCGGATGCCGTCGTAACGGGCGAGGTTGGCCGACGCCTCGGCGGGGCCCACGATGTAGTAGGTGGCCAGGCCGTAGTCGGTGTGGGGCAGGTCGACCTCGACGATCGTCGCCCCGGCCGCCTCGAGGGCCACGACGGCCTCCCGGACCCGGGCCTCGACACCCGCCTCCATGCCCTTCACGAAGTACTGGCGGGGCAGCCCCAGGCGCACGCCGTGGAGCCAGCCCGCCGCCGCGTCGTCGTCCACGTCGAGATCGGTGACCCAGTCGGCGACCGGCTCGGGCGCCGAGGTGGAGTCGCGCCCATCCCGGCCGGCGATCGCCTGGAGGAGCGTCGCGGCGTCGAGCACGTCGCGCCCGATGGGCCCGATCTGGTCGAGGGAGCTGGCGAAGGCGATGATGCCGTACCGGCTCACGCGGCCGTAGGTGGGCCGCAGCCCGACGACACCGCACAGCGAGGCCGGTTGGCGGATCGAGCCGCCCGTGTCGGTGCCGATGGCCAGCGGGACCTGGAAGGCGGCCACGGCCGCGGCCGAACCGCCGCTGCTGCCCCCGGGCACGCGGGCCAGGTCCCAGGGGTTGGCGGTCGGTCCCCAGGCCGAGTGCTCCGTCGAGGAGCCCATGGCGAACTCGTCCATGTTCGTCTTGCCGGGCACGACCGCGCCCGCCGCGTCGAGGCGTTCGGCGATGTGGGCGTCGTAGGGGCCGATGAAGCCCTCGAGGATGCGGCTGCCGGCGGTCGAGGGCCGGCCGCGGGTGACCACCAGGTCCTTGAGGCCGACCGGCAGGCCGATCAGCGGTGGGAGCGCCGCCAGCGCGTCCGGTCCGCCCCCGCGCGCTGCCGCGACCCGCCGATCGGCCGCGTCGGCCGCGTCGCGGGCGCGATCCTCGTCGAGCGAGACCCAGGCATGCAGGGCTCGGTCGGTGGCCCGGATGCGCACCAGGGCGGCCTCGAGCAGGTCGCGCGCGGAGACCTCGCCGCGGCGCAGCAGGGCGGCCATCTCGTGGCCGCGCAGGCGCGTCAGGCGGGCGGCGTCGTCCACGACCTCAGGCGTGCTCGGCGATGATGCCGGGCACGACGACGTGGTCGCCGACCCGTTCGGGCGCCCCGGCCAGTGCCTCGTCGACGGACAGCGAGGGCGTGACCAGGTCCTCGCGCAGGATGTTCTCGAGAGCGATCGTCTGGGCGGTCGGCGGGATGTGGTCGGTGTCCAGCTCGGCCAGCACGGCGTACTGCTCGAGGATGTGGTTGAGCTGGCCCTCCAGGCGGGCAAGCTCCTCCTCGCTCAGCCCGAGCCGGGCGAGGTGGGCGACGTGGGCGACGTCCGCCCGGGTGAGGGCGGCCATCAGGCCTCGCGCTCCGGCGGCCCGACGAAGCGGAGGCCCAGCTCGGCCCATTGGGCCGGCTCGGCCGGCGAGGGCGCCTCGAGCATGAGGTCGCTGCCCGACTGGGTCTTGGGAAAGGCCATCACCTCGCGGATGTTCGTCTGGCGGGTGAGGACCATCGCCCAGCGGTCGATGCCAAGAGCGATGCCACCATGGGGCGGGGCGCCGTAGTCGAACGCGTCGAGGAGCGCGCCGAACTTCGCGTGCATGCCCTCGAGGCTGTGGCCCATCAACGCGAAGGACCGCTCCAGGAGGTCGCGCTGGTGGATGCGCACCGAGCCGCCGCCCAGCTCCCAGCCGTTGAGGGCGACGTCGTACTGCTGGGCCAGGGCCCGCCCGGCGGGATCGCCGGGCGCCGGCCGCGCGGGGTCGCCGGAGGACGTCGCCAGCAGCTCGATGTGCTCGGGGATCGGCGCGCTGAAGGGGTTGTGGGTGGCGTCCCAGCGCCCGTGCTCGGCGTCCCACTGGTACATCGGGAAGCGGTGCACCCAGCAGTACGCGAGCGCGTCCGGGTCGGCCAGCCCGAGGCGGCCGCCCAGTTCGACGCGCAGCCGGCCCATGACCTCCTGGGCGAGCACGTCGCGGTCGGCGACGATGAGGACGAGGTCGCCCGGGCCGGCTCCGGCGGCCACGGCCAGCGCCTCGGCGCGCTCCTCCCCGACGATGCGGGCGATCGGCGAGCGCACGGCCCCGACCCCGTCGACGGCGACATGGACCAGGCCGCCGGCCCCGAAGCGCCGGGCCAGCGCCGTCAACTCGTCGATCGCGGAACGGCTGGCCGAGGCCATGCCCGGTGCGGCCAGGCCGATGACCCGGCCCCCGCCCGCGAGGGCGTCCTCGAAGACGCGGAAGCCGCTCCCGGCCGCCAGCTCGCCCAGGTCGTGCAGCTCCATGCCGAAGCGCAGGTCGGGCTTGTCCGAGCCGAAGCGGTCGAGCGCCTCGTGGTAGGTGAAGCGCGGGAAGGGGACTTGCTGGATCGCCCGCTCGGGCGCGACCGCCCGGCTGACCTCGATGATCATGGCCTCCACGAAGGCCATCACATCCGGCTCGGCCACGAAGCTCATCTCCAGGTCGAGTTGGCTGAACTCGGGCTGGCGGTCGCCGCGCAGGTCCTCGTCGCGGAAGCAGCGGGCGATCTGGAAGTAGCGGTCGAGGCCGCTGACCATGAGCAGCTGCTTGAGCTGCTGGGGGCTCTGAGGCAGGGCGTACACGTTGCCCGGCTGGAGCCGCGAGGGCACGATGAAGTCCCGCGCCCCCTCGGGCGTGCTCTTGATGAGCATCGGCGTCTCGATCTCGACGAAGCCCGCGGCCTCGTGGACGCGCCGGATCTCGGCCACGAGGTGCGAGCGAAGCAGGAGGCGCCCGAGCATGGCTTCACGGCGCAGGTCGAGGTAGCGGTACTTCAGGCGGACGGCCTCGTCGGCCTCCTGATCGGGCTCGTTGATGGGGAAGGCCGGCGTGCGGGCCTGGGACAGGACCGTCACGGCGGCCGCGCGCAGCTCCACGGCGCCGGTCGCCAGCTTCGCGTTCTCGGTGCCCGGCAGGCGGGCCGTGACCGCGCCCTCGACGCGGACGACGTACTCGGAGCGGACGTCGCCGGCGGCCGCGTGGGCGGCCGGGGCCTCGGTCGCGTCGATGACCACCTGGCTGATGCCGTAGCGGTCGCGCAGGTCCAGGAAGATGAGCTGGCCGAGGTCGCGGCGACGATGGACCCAGCCGGCCAGCGCGATGCGGCGGCCGATGTGCTCGGGGCGCAGCTCGCCGCAGGTGAGGTCGCGATACGAGGTCGGCATGGGCCTCACATGGTAGTGGAGGCGGCTGCGCGCCGGCCCCGGGCTGCTCGGCCGGCCGGCGCCGCTCAGCCGGCCGGCGCTCCATGCTTGTGGGCGGCGAGGGCGCGGGTCAGCTCGCGGGCCAGGTCGTCGAGGTTGACCGGGCGCTGCGTGGCGGCCGGCAGGTCGCGCACCTGGACCTGGCCGTGGGCCAGCTCGTCGCCGACGATGACCGCGAAGTGGGCGCCCTCACGGGCCGCGCCCTCGAGCTGGCGGCCGAGCTTGCGCGTGGCCAGATCGGCGCGAGTGGCCACCCCGGCCTCGCGGAGCATCGTCGCCACCCGCAGCCGGGCGGTGGTGTCGACGGGATCGGCGCCCACGACGACCACGGGCGGTGACGCGGCGGAGACCATCGGCCGACCCGCCTCGGCGAGGGCCTTGACCACCCGGTCGAGCCCGAGCGCGAAGCCGATGCCCGGCGTCGGCTTGCCAC
>JBIOIE010000124.1:0-5249 GCA_044449605.1 Candidatus Limnocylindrales bacterium
GCCCTGTCGCTGCTCGGCGTGTGGGGCATCTTCGCCCTCTACGGCGGCTTCGACCATCCCGCCCAGGCGCCCTTCCTCATCGTCGGCTTCGGCTTCGGGGCCAGCTTCGTGGCCCTCTTCGCCCAGTTGGGCGGCGGCATCTACACCAAGGCCGCCGACGTCGGGGCGGACCTGGTGGGCAAGATCGAGGCCGGCATCCCGGAGGACGATCCGCGCAACGCCGGCGTGATCGCCGACCTCGTCGGCGACAACGTGGGCGACTGCGCCGGCCGCGGCGCCGATCTCTTCGAGTCGACGGCAGCCGAGAACATCGGGGCGATGATCCTGGGCGTCGGCGTCTATGGCATCGCCGTGCTCGCCAAGTGGCCGAACCCCGAGGCCTGGATCTTCTTCCCGCTGGTCGTTCGCGCCTTCGGCCTGCTGGGCACCATCGTGGCCATCCTGTCGCTCCGCGGCCGCGAGGACGAGGACCCCATGAAGATCCTCAACCGGGGCTACTGGGTGACCACGCTGCTCGCTGCGGTGGGCCTCTTCATCACGACCAGCGTGATGATGCAGACGCCGGGTACCAACGGCTCCAGCTCGATCCCGGCCTGGATCTGGTTCTTCGGCAGCGGCCTGGTCGGCCTGGCCACCAGCGTCGTCTTCGTCTACATCACCCAGTACTACACGGCCGGCGGGTGGCGGCCGGTGAAGGAGATCGCCGAGGCGAGCAAGACGGGCCCGGCCACCAACATCATCGCGGGCACGGCGGTCGGCTTCGAGACGACCGCGGTCACCGCCATCACCATCGGCGTCGCCCTCTTCACCAGCCACTGGCTGGGCCAGCAAGCCGGCCTCGTCGACGCCAACGGCCGCGACGTGGGCGGCATCTTCGGCACCGCGGTGGCGACCATGGGCATGCTCATGACCACGGCCTACATCCTGGCCATGGACACCTTCGGGCCGATCACCGACAACGCCGGCGGCATCGCCCAGTTCAGCCAGGCCGAGGAGACCGCCCGCCACATCACCGATCGCCTTGACGCGGTGGGCAATACCACCAAGGCGCTCACGAAGGGCTACGCCATCGCGTCGGCGAGCCTCGCCGCCTTCCTCCTCTTCAACGCCTACATCGACAAGGTCAACCTCATCCTCGGCCGCCAGATCGCATCCGGCCAGCAGGGCGTCCAACTCCTGACGTCGGTCGACCTGGCCAACGTCAGCGTCTTCATCGCCGCGCTCATCGGCGCGATGCTGGCCTTCTTCTTCAGCTCGCTGGCCATCCGCGCCGTGGGCACGACCGCGCAGTCGATCATCGTCGAGGTCCGCCGCCAGTTCCGGGAGATGCCCGGGATCATGGACTACAGCCAACGCCCCGACTACGCCCGGGTCGTCGACATCACCACCGCCGCCGCGCTGCGCCAGATGGTCCTGCCTGGCGTCGTCGCCGTGGCCACTCCGATCATCGTCGGCCTCCTGCTGGGCTACCAGGCCATCGCCGGACTGCTGATGGTCGGCACCATCAGCGGCGTGCTCCTGGCGACCGTCCTGAACAACGGCGGCGGGGCCTGGGACAACGCCAAGAAGTACATCGAGGCGGGGCACCTCAAGGACTCCCTGGGCAACGTCATCGGCAAGGGCACCGACGCCCATGCGGCGGCCGTCGTCGGCGACACCGTCGGCGATCCGTTCAAGGACACCGCCGGGCCGTCGCTGCACGTCCTGGTCAAACTGCTGGCCACGATCACCCTGGTCCTCGCTCCGCTCTTCATCCGCTAGGGGGGCGAAGCCGGGCGGCCGGGCGCGTCGCGTCCACGGCCCCGCAACGACGATGCCGATCATCCTCCAGGCCATCGTCATCGGCATCGTGCAGGGGCTGACCGAGTTCCTGCCCGTCTCCTCGTCCGCCCACCTCATCCTCGTCCCCCGGCTGCTGGGCTGGGACGACACGTTCATCAACTCGGCCGCTTTCGACGTGATGCTCCACATGGGCACGCTGGTGGCCCTCGTTGCCTACTTCTGGCGCGACATCGTCCGTCTCGTGCGGGCCGGCGTGGCCTCGCTCCGGGAGCGCTCCCTGGCCGGCGACCCCGAGCGGCGCCTGGCCTGGCTGCTGGTCGTCTCGGTCATCCCGGCGGCCATCCTGGGGGCGGGCCTGGAGTCGTTCTTCGACACCTTCTTCCGGGAGCGGCCGGCGATCGTGGCCGTACTGCTCCTGGTCGGCGCAGCGATCCTGTGGCTGGCCGAGCGGCAAGGCCGGCGGGAACGCGGCCTGCTCCAGATGAACCTGCGCGATGCCATCGTCATCGGCGCCGCCCAGGCGCTGGCACTCTTCCCGGGCACGAGCCGCTCGGGCATCACCATCGCCGCCGGCCTCTTCCTCGGCCTCCAGCGCGCGGCAGCGGCCCGCTTCGCGTTCCTCATGGGCATCCCCGTGATCGCCGGCGCCGGTCTCTGGAAGGGCCGCGAGCTGATCGGGCCGCAGCCGATCGCCTATGACCCCGCCGTGCTGGCCGCGGGGGTGATCGCCTCGGCCATCGCCGGGCTGCTCGCCATCGGCCTCCTGATGCGCTTCCTGCGCGATCATTCGACCGGCGTCTTCATCGCCTACCGGGTCGTCTTCGCGGCGCTCGTCTTCGTGGCCCTGCTGGCGACCTGACGCCATGGAGGTCATGAAGGGGCTGCGCCAGGCGGGCATCCGGGACCTCGTCGCCAACCGCCGCATCCGCACCCAGGGCGAACTGGCGGCGGCCCTCCGGGAGCGCGGCTTCCGGGCCACCCAGGCCACCATCAGCCGCGATGTGGCCGAGCTGGGGCTCATCAAACAGGCCCGCGACGGGCTGCTCTGCTATGCCCTGCCTGCACGCCTCGTGGAGGCCGAGCCGTCCGCCGAGGAGCGCCTCCGCGGCCTGCTCCACGAGCTGCCCATGGAGGTCCACGAGGCCGGCCTCATGCTGGTCGTGCGCACCATCCCAGGCAGCGCCCACGCCCTCGCCGCGGCGCTGGACCGGGCCCGTTGGGCCGAGGTCGTCGGCTCGATCGGGGGCGACGACACGGTCTTCGTGGCCTTCCGCACGCGGACCGCCCTGACCCGGACCCGCAAGCGCCTGCTGATCCTGGCCGAGTGAGCGCCAGGCCGCCCCGGCGCTGGTTTGACGGCCCATGGGGCCGGACCTACAATCCGCCGGCACTCGGACTCCCCGCCGTGGCGGTCGCGCCAGAACGGCCGGGGGTCCGTCCGTTTCAGCCCTGCCGCCCCATGGGCGAAGCCGCGGACGAGGTCCCAACGTGAACGGCAAACCGAGCTATCTCTCGCAAGATGGTCTGGACAAGATCCGCGAAGAGCTCAACACGATGATCAACGTCCGCCGGGTCGAGGTTGCAGCGCGCATCCACGAGGCGAAGCAGCACGGCGACCTGGCCGAGAACGCCGAGTACGAGGACGCCAAGAACGAGCAGGCCTTCGTCGAGGGCCGCATCCAGTCGCTCGAGGGGCTGCTCAAGAACGCGATCCTCATCGACGAGCACCACTCCACCGACCACGTCCAGATCGGCTCCACCGTGACCGTCGAGTCCCCCGACGGCAAGGAGAAGTACACGATCGTCGGTTCGGCCGAGGCCTCGCCGCCTGAAGGGCGCATCTCCAACGAGTCGCCCCTCGGGCGCAGCCTGCTGGGCCGGCGCAAGGGGGACACCGTGAACGTCACTGCTCCTGCCGGCGAGATCAGCTTCAAGATCGTCGGCATCAGCTAGGCCCCGTCGGATGTACTGGGCCGACGAGCTGGCGGCGGCCGTCGAGGGCCCCCAGGTCGTCAACGACTCCAAGACCCCCTCGGGCACGGTCCACGTCGGCAGCTTGCGCGGCGTGGTCCTCCACGACGCCATCGTGCGCGCCCTGCGCGACCGCGGCCTCGAGACGCGCTTCCTGTACGGCGTCGACGACCTCGACCCGATGGACGCGCAGGCGCTCCTGACCCCCGACGCCGTCGAGCGCTATATGGGCGTGCCCCTGGCGCGCGTTCCGGCCCCGGCCGGAAGCAGCGCCGCCAGCTACGCCCGCCACTTCGTGGGCGAGCTGTTCATGGGCACCTTTGCCGGTCTGGGCATCGAGCCCGAGATCTACTGGATGAGCGAGCTCTACGCTGCCGGGACCATGGACCCCTTCATCCGTCGCGCCCTCGACCGGGCGGAGGTCGTGCGCGCCATCTACCTGCGAGTCAGCCATGTCGAGCGGCCGACGGGCTGGCTGCCCATCGCCGTCATCTGCGAGAACTGCGGTCGCATCGGCACGACCCTGGCCACCGACTGGGACGGCCAGACCGTCGCCTACGCCTGCCAGCCCGAGTACGTGACCTGGGCCCGCGGCTGCGGGATGAGCGGGCGCGTGTCGCCCTTCGGCGGCCGGGCCAAGTTGCCCTACAACGTCGACTGGGCGGCCAAGTGGAGCCACTTCGGGATCACCATCGAGGGCTGCGGCAAGGACCTGGCCACGGCCGGCGGCTCGCGCGACCGGAGCGACGCCATCGCCCGCGAGGTCTACGACCGGGAGCCGCCCCTCAACGTCGCCTACGAGTTCCTGAACATCGGCGGGCGCAAGATGAGCACCAGCAAGGGCACCGGTGCGACCGCCCATGGCATGGCCGCCATCCTGCCGCCCGAGCTGTTGCGCTTCCTGTTCCTGCGCCACAAGCCCAGGAAGGCCATCGAGTTCGACCCGGAGGGCGACGCCATCCCCGGCCTCTTCGACGAGTTCGACCGGATCGCCGCCGCCGTCGCCGGCCACGACGTACGGGGCGAGTTGCCGCCCTCCCCGGAGCGGATCTTCAAGGCCAGCCTCGTCGACGCCGGCGCGGACGCGACCGTCGAGGCCGGCCTCTTCCGGCCGCCCTTCCGCCACCTGGCCCTGCTCGTGCAGGTCCCCGGCGTCGATCTCGAGGCGCGGGTGACGGCCGAGAAGGGGAGCCCGCTCGACGCGGCAGAGGACGCCATCCTCGCCCAGCGCATCGCCGTCGCCCGGGCCTGGCTGGCCGACTTCGCCCCGGACCGCTATCGGGTCGAGGTGCGCGAGGACGGCCTGCCCGCCGAGGCCGACAAGCTGGACGCCGAGCAGCACGCCTACCTGCTCGCCCGGGCCGCGGCCGCGGCCGCGGAGCGGCCGGCCACTGGCGATGCCTGGCAGGACCTCATCTTCCGGACGGCCCAGGCGGCGGGCGTGCCCTCGGGCTGGGCCTTCGCGGCCCTCTACACGGCCTTCCTCGGCCGGGCCA
>JBIOIE010000125.1:0-5108 GCA_044449605.1 Candidatus Limnocylindrales bacterium
CCTCACGCCGCGCCAGACGATGGCGACGCTGGTCAGCTTCCGGCTGGCGGGCTGGACCGCCGACGAACTGGTGGCCGAGCTGTCCAGCCGCATCTTCGCCATCACCCGGACCATCCCGGCCATCGACGCCCTGCGCATCTCGGTCGGCTTCTTCAACAGCGAGGAGGAGATCGAGCGGTTCGTCGGCGCGGTCGCCGAGCTGGCCCGCTACACACCGGCGACCCTGCCCCGCCGGCCGGCCATCCAGGTGCTCAGCGAACGATGAGCGGACCCCTCGGCTCGGGCGCGCCTGACGGCCCGGAAGCGCCTGACGCCGCCGACGCGCATGAGACCGCCGCCGCCGCCGCGATCCGGGAGCGCTCCGAACTGGAGATCCGCTGGCGCCAGGCGCGCAACGTGCCCCCGCCCATCGTCCGGGCCATCGTCGCGGACCTCGGGCTGGCCATCGTGGGCGGCCTGCTGCTGCTGGCCTGGGACGTCGTCAGCGGCGGAGCGGGCCTGGGCGCGTTCGTGCTCTACATCGCCGTCGTGGCCGGCGCGGGGAGCCTGCTCACGTATCTCTGGGCCCCGCTTCCGAGCGGCGCCTCGGGGGTCCGGCGACGCACGCCGTGGGCCGCGATGCTCGGCCTGTTCGCGGCCTTCCCGGTCGTCTACATCGTGCTCGTGATCGCCTTCCAGGTCATCCGGCCCCTGCTCTGAGTGGGTCAGGCGGGCGGTGTAGCATCGGCTCGGGGGAGTAGCTCAGCGGTCAGAGCTGCGGTCTTATACACCGCCGGTCCCTGGTTCGAATCCAGGCTCCCCTACCAGCAGCCCGAGCGAGACGGCTGCCGTCCTTTCCCGCGGAACCGGAGGCGGCGATACCCACTGAACCCGCGGTCACGCTGGATCCGGCGACGCTGGCGACGAACCGGCTGGGCGCACTGACGTCGGCACAGACCGCGCGACTCGCAGCGCGGGCCAGGTGGTCACACGTCAAGCGGATCGCGGGATCGATCCTGTGCGCCCTGGCCGGAGCCTTCCTTGCTTATATCGCGTTCTATCCCCCGGGCATGGTGGCCCAGGCGCTGCCGGCGGCATTCCTATTCTTCCTGCTCATCCCGCTGCTGCTCCGGCCGTGGTCCGACCGCCTCGGTGATGATGTCCGGGCCGGCAACGTCGAGTCGTTGTCCGCTGTGCCGGTCATGTCGACACGAACGGGCAGGTACGGGACGGATCACTACGTCACCTTCGGCGAGCGAAGGTTCCTAGTCGATGAGCCGACATGGGCGACGATCGATCCTTCACGCACCATGCGGGCCTTCTTCCTGCCCAGGTCATCGACGCTGCTCGGATTCGAGGGGCCCGATGTCGTCGCGGGCGAGCCGATCCGGCTCGGCGCCTCGGTCGGCCCGGGCATGCCCACGAACGCGGAGATCTGGCTGATCGCCGCCGGCCCCATCGGCGCGGCCTTTGCCGCCCTCGCCATCGCTTTCCCCTACCAGCGTGGGCAGGAGTGGGTGCCGGTTGTCGCGCTGGTCTACCTCCTCGGCTGGCTGGCGTTGGCGGTGCTGCCCCTGCAACGCCTGCCCATCCAGGCGGCTCGCTGGGTCGGTCTGAGCGCACGTCTCGTTCTGGTCGTCTTCGTCGTCAGCTTCCCGTCGGCCATCGCTCTGGCGACCCTTGCCGGCGGCCTCGGGCCCGTGTCTTCCACGCTCACTGCCGCCGAGGCGACATGGTGCGCTGGGCACTGGCCCGTCGTCCGCGACGAGGCGAGCGGTGCTCTGTTCATCACCTGGACCATCGACGGGCCACCTGATCCCGCCGACAAGGACTACATCAGGGCATGCCAGCAGGCCGCGGAGCATGGCGCGGCCATCCCGGTCACACGCAGCGATGTCCCCCTGACCACGTTCCTTGGCGGGGCAGAGGCGGCGGCAGGGCTCCTCGTTCTCGCCACCGCCTCCCTGGTTCGCCGTCGTCAGGCGGGCGCATCGCCCGCGTAGGATGCAGATCCAGACTCACCCACCGGCAACGCCACACATCCGGAGGCGCGCCATGCCCAAGAAGGTCCTTCGTCCCGCGGGCCTGCCCGAGAAGCCCTATCCGTTCTCGCAGCTCGTCGAGGCCAACGGCTTCGTCTTCGTGGCCGGCCAGGTCGGCGATGATCCGGTCAGCGGCGCCGTGGTGCCCGGCGGCATCGGCGCGGAGGTCCGCCAGATGCTCGAGAACGTACGCTCGCGCCTGCGCCTGGTCGGGCTCGACCTCGACGACGTGGTCAAGGCCACCGTCTTCCTGACCGACATGGACGACTTCGCCGCCTTCAACGCGGTCTATCGCGAGTACTTTCCAGTCGACCCGCCCACGCGGGCCACCGTCGGCGTCGCCCGCCTGGCCGTCGGCGCCCACTGCGAGATCGAGGTCATCGCCGCCCGCTGATCAGGCCGCCAGGGGGGCGCCGCGGGTCAACGCAACGGTGATTGCCGGCACCACCCGTACCAACACCGAGCCCGGTGGGTACGGATGGGTCTGGTCGGCAGCGACCCGGTCATGGCACGCTCTGAGCCTGCACGGTGAGGACCATGAGCACCCTGATCCAGGCATACACGCACGAAGGCCGACTGAACGGCACGCTGACCACTTCCGGCCGGTTGGGGGACCTGCTCGAGCTGGTCGACAGCCTCGTCGTCGTCGAGCCCGTCATCCGTCCGTTGACTGGCGGCCCCGACCGCCACCAGCCCCGCTCCGTGATCCACCTCGACGACCTCTGCCTGATCGTCGTCCCGGCCGACATGCCCACCCCGAAGATGTCCACCTGGCACAGGATCGCGCTGCAGTGCGGCCCCTACCACGTGACCGCCGCGCTGCCCACGAAGCCCGGGTTCGACCCGACCCGCTATGCCATCCGGCCCGGTGGGACCTTCGTCCTGCTCGGCCAGGTCAAGGTCTCGCTGGCCGGCTCGAACGGCTCGCCGATCGTCGCCGAACATGACCTGGCCTGGGTCAACCGCTACGTCGTGGATTCCTATCAGGCCGAGCTGGACCTCGACGGGTTCTTCCCGGGGGTGCGCCGCTCGAACCTCGCCGCCACGTCGCCCCGGCCCCAGTAGGCCGTCGACACCCTGGCCGGCGCGCGCGAGCGCAGCGGTCTACTCCGCCCGCAGCACCAGGATGTGCTGGTGGACGATGTTGGGCACGAAGCCGCTGGGATAGCCGTAGGGCCGCAGCCGGGTGCCGGCCTGGTACCAGATGAGGTCGCCCTTGGGGACCAGGCCGACCGCCTCGGCCCGCGCCGCGAGGTCCGCGCCGGTGAAGCGGTAGCGGCCGTGCTGGTAGGCGTCCCGGACGATGACCGTGGCGTAGCGGCGCGGGCGCAGCACCCGGCGCAGCTGCCCGAAGACTGCGCCCATCCGCTCCAGGTACTCGGCGTAGGTGGCGCTGTTGGCCAGGTCCGCCGGTGACTCGCTGACCATCGCGTAGTCGGTCCGCCGGTTGGCGTGCGTCTCGGCCAGCTTCCCGCCCGTCATCGTCTGGCGGAGCTGGGGGTTGTAGGGCGGATCGGTGGCCACGAAGTCGATCGACGCGTCGGGGATGTCTGCAAGGAGTTGGAGGGCGTCGCCGACGACGAGGCGGCAGCCCGACGGGTCGAACGAGCGCGGGCCGCCCGGGTCGTTGGGGCCGAGGTCCGCGAGCAGAGGCCCCCGACCCTCGCGTTCCGCCTGCGCCCCGTGCACGACCGCCTGGTACACGGCCGCCCAGCGCGGCTCCAGCTCGAAGCCCAGGGCGCGGCGCGGGCTCCGGCAGATGGCCGCCCCGAGGAGGGTGCCGCCGACCCCGGCGAACGGGTCCAGGACCTGCTCGCCGCGGGTCGTGAAGAACTCGATGAGGCGCGCCATCAGGCGGGGCGGCTTGTTGGCGCCGTGGGCGCGCCGCGCCTGGTGGCCCAACTCGGTGGGGTAGGCGGTGGTCCAGAGCGACCTCGTGAAGTACAGCCAGGCGTCCCCGCCCAGCTCGTTGAGCCGGTTGCGGGGGTGGATGGGTGAGGTTTCGTCGGCCATCGCCCCCAGCGTATCCTTCGGCGATGGCGTTCGTGGGCAGGGACAGGGAGTTGGGGCGCCTCGCCGCCGGCCTGGAGCGCGCCGCCGACCGCCGTCCCAGCCGCATCGCCCTGACCGGGCCGGCCGGCATCGGCATCAGCCACCTCCTGGGCGAGTTGGAGACGCGCCTGGCGGGTCTTCCGGACGTCGTCGTGCTCCGCGGCGTCGCCCACGAGCCGCTCGCCGGGGTGCCCTACGCGCCGCTCGCCGACGCCCTTCGGCCCGTCCTCTCCGGCGCCTCCGACGAGCAGCTCCTGGCCGCCGTCGGTACTGCCGGGACCGAGATCGCGGCCCTCCTCCCCGACCTGTCGGCGCGCCTCGCGGCGCTCGGGGCACTGGCCCCCGATGTGCTCCGCTCGGCGCCGGACCAGCAGGCCAGCCGGGTCGCCGAGGCCGTGCTTGGCACCTTCGAGCGCCTGGCCGGCAGCGGCGTCGTCGTGCTCGCCATCGAGGACCTCCAGTGGGCGGATCCGGCGACCCGCCGCTTCGTCGACACCGTGCTGCGCGTCGGACGAGGCCTGGCCCTCTCGATCGTCCTCGCCTACCGGCCCGACGAGCTCCACCGGCGCCATCCGATGCGCCCGTTGGCCGACCTCATCGAAGCGGACCCGACGATCGAGCGCCTGGCCGTCGGCCCGCTCGAGCGGCACGAGACGGCGGCGCTCGTCGAGTCCCTCCTCGGCGAGCGGGCATCGGGCGCCTTCCTGGCCGCGGTCTACGAGGGCTCCGGCGGCAACCCCCTGCTCGTGGAGCAGCTCGTGGCCGCCCAGACGCAGGCCGGCATCCGCCTCTCCGACCCCTTCGACGACATCGTCCGGGCCCGCCTGGCCGACCAGAGCGCGGGGGCGGTGCGCTGCCTGCGCATCCTCGCCGCCGCGCGACGGCCCCTGTCCATCGAGCGGCTCCTCTCCGTGGAGCTGGCCGACGGGCGGCTGTCCCGGTCGTCGTTGGCCGAGGCGGTCGAGTCGGGGCTGGCCGTCGAGACCGAGCGGGGGATCGAGACCGAGCGGGGGATCGCTCCCGAGCGGGGGATCG
>JBIOIE010000126.1:0-5101 GCA_044449605.1 Candidatus Limnocylindrales bacterium
CTCGGGAACGCCGCCGCAGGGATCATCGCCCACCTCGACGGTGAGCTGCCGGCCCAGCAGGAGGCCCCCGAGACGGACGAAACGCTGGCGGCATCGGACACGTTCGTGCTCTACCTCGACCCTGATGGCGCCGTCCTGGCCAACCCGTCCGCCGTCCGCTTGCCAGGGCTGCCAGCCCCGGCGGGCGTGGAGAACGCCCGGATCATCGGCCGCGACCTGCGTACCGTGCAAGCCGGCACCGTCCCCGTCCGGCTCATCACCCTGCCCATCGTCAACCGCGACACGAACTCGACCGTCGGGTTCGTGCAGGTCGGGTTCGTGCTCACCCTCCACGACCAGGAGTCGAGCAGCCTCGTCGCGGCGATGGCGCTGGCGGTGGCCATCGGCCTGCTCGGCGGCGCTCTCGTCACGCTGCTCGTGACCCGCGGCGCGCTGGGACCCATCCAGCGGAGCATGGAGTCGCAGAACCGTTTCGTGGCCGATGCCTCCCACGAGCTGCGTACGCCCGCCGCGATCATCCGTTCCACCGCCGAGGTCCTCCAGCGCGAGGGCCATGTCGCTGCCGAGGGGCACACGCTGGCCGCGGACGTCGTCGCCGAGGCGGACCGGCTGGGCGGGCTGGTCAACGACCTGCTGACCCTGGCCTCGGCCGAGGCCGCTCCCCTGGTCGTCGAGCGACGGCCGCTGGACCTTGCGGCGCTGGCGCGCGAGACGACCCGCCGCACAGAGGCCCTGGCCGCCGAACGCGGTGCCCACCTCGTGGTCGACGCCCCGGCCGCCCAGACCGTCCTGGGCGACCACGACCGCCTGGTGCAGCTGCTGGTGATCCTCCTCGACAACGCTCTCGAGCATTCGCCGCCGGACGGGACCGTGACCGTGGCCGTGGCCGCCGCCGGCCGGTCGGTCGAGCTGTCGGTCGCGGACCAGGGGTCGGGCATCCCGCCCGAGGAGCGCGAGCGCATCTTCGCGCCCTTCCACCGGCTGCCCGGCCCGCGCGGCAGCAGCACGGGCGGCAGCGGACTGGGCCTGGCCATCGCCCGACGCATCGCGGCCGCGCACGACGGGACGATCTCGGCCGGGAACGGCGCCGGGGGCGGGGCACGCTTCACGGTCAGGCTGCCAGGGACGACGCGACCCGTCGCCTGACCTGCTTCGTTGGGGATCACTCATCGAGGCCACAGGACCGTCTCATCGGCGCCGGCCAAGGTGAGCCTGAAACCTTCGGGCGCATCAAGGACCCGAAGGCCGGCAGCACCGCATCCGGAGGCAGACCGTGGCCTACGTCATCGCCGAGCCGTGCATCGACCACATGGACCAGTCCTGCGTGGCCGTCTGCCCGGTCGACTGTATCCAGGCCGACCCTGATGTCGACCGCAAATACCACATCGATCCCGACGCCTGCATCGACTGCGGCTCATGCGAGGCCGCCTGCCCGAACACGGCGATCTTCAAGGCTCGCGACCTGCCCGTGGAGTGGGCCGGCTACGCCTGGGTCGACGCGACCTGGTTCCGGGATCCCGCGGCAGCCCGGGCCGCCATCGCCGACGTGGCCACGCCGGCGGCCTGAGGCACAGGCGATGGACGCAGCGAATGCCACGCTCGTGGCGCGGGTCGACCTGACCGCGACGGTCGCCCGGTTCCTCGTCGCCTGGGACGAGGGGCGCCCCGACTTCCGGCCCGGGCAGTACCTGGCGCTGGGACTCCTCGACGGCGACCGGATCCTCCAGCGCCCCTATTCGACCGCGTCGACCGCGCCGACGGCCTCGGGGGCCGACCGGGGAGGGCCGCTCGAGTTCCTCATCCGGCGGGTCGAGGGCGGCGCGCTGACCCCCCGCCTGTGGGCCGTCGCTCCCGGCGATCGGGTGCGCATCGGTCGGCCGAAGGGCCTCTTCACGCTCCTGCCCGAGGATCCCCGGACCCACCTCTTCGTGGCCACGGGGACGGGCATCGCCCCCTTCATCTCCATGCTCGAGGCGCTCCTCGGGGGTCCGCGGCCGCCGCGTGTCCTGGTCGTCCACGGCGTGTCCCGCCCGGACGAACTCGGCTACCGGGAGCGCCTCGAAGCGTGGGCGGCGCGCAGGCCGGGGATCGGCTATCGGCCGACCATCTCCCGCCCGGCCGAGGGGGGAAGCGCCGGCTGGAGTGGCCTGACCGGTCGCGCCGAGGCCGTCCTCGACCGCGTCTGCGACGAGGCCGCCCTCGATCCCCGCGACAGCGTGGCCTATCTGTGCGGCAACCCGGAGATGATCGTCAGCGCGGGCAGGATCCTCGCGACGCGCGGCTTCCCGGCTGCCGCCATCCGCAGCGAGCAGTACTGGCCTGCTGCCCCGGCGCCAAACCGCGCTGCCGCCTGAACCCGCCGCGGGCCCGGGTGCGGCTGCGGCCGCGGGTGTGTATCGTCGCGCCAGGAGGTGTCAACCATGCTCAAGGACGCGGAGTTCCATGCCTCGATCGCGACGGCCGACCCGGCCCGATCGCGGGCCTGGTACGAGGCCAAGCTCGGCCTCGTACCCGATATGGAGAACCCCGGGGGCGTCTGGTACAAGTTCGCCGGCGACCGCTGGCTCTACGTCTACGAGAGCGCCTCGGCCGGTACCGCCCAGAACACCGTCGCCGGCTGGAGCGTCGGCGATCTGGGCAAGGCGATGGCGGAGTTGCGCGCCCGGGGCGTCACGTTCCAGGAGTACGACATGCCCGGTCTCAAGACCGTCGACGGCGTCGTCGACTTCGGGCCGGCCAAGGTGGCCTGGTTCAAGGACCCCGACGGCAACACGTACGAGCTGAGCCAGGTCGGTTGATCGAACCGTCGATTCGGCGGGGGCCCATTCGTTGAAGTGATGCAGGCGGCCGCACCGGCCGCGACATCCCCAGCGAAGGAGGCCCCCGATGGGCAACAACGTCATCCATGTCGAGGTCGTCGGCAAGGACGGCCCGGCGCTCCAGAAGTTCT
Organism: Candidatus Limnocylindrales bacterium; assembly: GCA_044449605.1. Classification (GTDB taxonomy): domain Bacteria; phylum Chloroflexota; class Limnocylindria; order Limnocylindrales; family CSP1-4; genus CSP1-4. Next base: position 2,951 of record JBIOIE010000126.1, read on the forward strand.
ACGGCGACATCTTCGGCTGGAAGCTCGACACGAACAACCCGGGCGGCTACGGCATGATCCGCCAGGAAGCCATAACGGGCGGCATCGGCGCCTCGAACGACGGCGGCCCCGGCCACGTCACGTTCTATGTCCACGCCGAGGATCCGCAGGACGTCCTGCGCCGGGTCGAGGCCGCCGGCGGCCGGGTGCTGATGCCCCTGACCGAGGTCGCGCCCGAGACCACCGTGGCCCTCTTCGCCGATCCGGAGGGTCACGTCGTCGGCCTGATGTAGGCCTCAGCGCCGGTGGCGGTAGAACTCGACCGGCTCGGCCGGCAAGGGCGTCGCGCCGAGGATGAGATCCGCTGCCTTCTCGGCCATCATCATCACCGGCGCGTAGATGTTGGCGTTGGTGACATAGGGAAAGACCGACGCGTCCACGACCCGCAACCCGGCGAGGTCGTGGACGCGCATCGTGGCCGGATCGACCACCGACTCGCTGTCCGTGCCCATCCGGCAGGTGCACGAGGGATGGAGCGCCGTCTCGCCGTCGCGGGCGACCCACGCGAGGATCTCCGCGTCGCTGTCGACCACCGGTCCCGGCGACAGCTCGCCCCCGTTGAAGGCATCGAAGGCCGGCTGGGTGAGGATGCGCCGGGCCACGTGGACCGCCTCGACCCACTCGCGGCGATCGGTCGGGGTGGAGAGGTAGTTGAAGCGCAGGGCGGGATGGACGCGCGGATCGATCGACGTGATCTTCACCGAGCCGCGCGAATCCGAGTACATCGGTCCGACATGGACCTGGTAGCCATGGCCGCCCCGAGGCGCCGAGCCGTCGTAACGGACGGCCAGGGGCAGGAAGTGGAACATGAGGTTCGGGTAGGCGACCTCGTCGTTGCTGCGCACGAAGCCGCCGCCCTCGAAGTGGTTGGTGGCGCCCGGCCCACGGCGCAGGAAGAGCCACTGGGCGCCGATCCAGGGCCGCCGCCACTTCGCCAGCGCCGGCTGCATCGAGACCGGCTGCCTGCTGGCGTACTGGATGTAGACCTCGAGGTGGTCCTGGAGGTGCTCGCCGACGCCGGGCAGGTCGCGCACGACCTCGACGCCGAGGGCGCCCAGCTCGGCCGCGTTGCCCACGCCGGAGAGCTGGAGCAGCTGCGGCGAGTTGAACGCGCCGCCGCACAGGATCACCTCGCCGCCCCGGATGACCTGCGACTTGCCGCTTGACCCGGCCACCTCGACGCCGACCGCCCGGCCGCCCTCGAACACGACGCGGGTCACCATCGTCCGCGTCCGCAGCTCCAGGTTCGGGCGGCGCATCGCCGGGTGCAGGTACGCGCGCGCCGCCGACAGCCGCCTGCCCCGGCTGATGTTCCGGTCGAAGGCGGCGAAGCCCTCCTGGCGGTAGCCGTTGACGTCTTCGGTCAGCGCGTAGCCGGCCTCTTGCACGGCCTCGAAGAAGGCTCCGAACAGCGGGCTCGAGGCCGGCCCCCGCTCCAGCACCAACGGACCCCCGTGGCCCCGGAAGGGGTCGTCGGGTGCGGCCGCGAGGCAGTCCTCCATGCGCTTGAAGTAGGGCAGGCAATGGGCGTAATCCCACTCGGCCATGCCCGGATCGGCCCCCCAACGTTCGTAGTCGAGGGGGTTGCCGCGCTGGAAGATCTGGCCGTTGATGCTGCTCGAGCCGCCCAGCACCTTGCCCCGCGCGTGGTAGATGCGCCGGCCGCCCATGAACGGCTCCGGCTCGGACTCGTAGCGCCAGTCGTAGAAGCGGTTGCCGATGGGGAAGGTCAGGGCGGCCGGCATGTGGATGTAGACGTCGAAGGGATAGTCGGGCCGGCCGGCCTCGAGGACGAGGATCTTGGTGCCCGGATCCGCGCTCAGTCGGTCGGCGAGGACGCACCCGGCGGACCCGCCGCCGACGATGATGAAGTCGTACTGCCCCTCGCTCACGCGGCCGATGCTAGCAGCGGGGTGTCGCCCGGATGACGGCGGCACGTCGGCCAACGGCACTTTCCGGGTCGCGCTCGGCACCTAGACTCCCGGCAACGGCCGCCGTCCGTGCGGCCGTGGTCAAGGAGAGCCGTCATGACCGATCAGGACGATCGGACAACGTCCCAGCCGGTGGAGCCCATCGGGCCGACCGACGGCGGCGAAGAGGACACGTCCGCTC
>JBIOIE010000127.1:0-5078 GCA_044449605.1 Candidatus Limnocylindrales bacterium
ACGTACCTGCCGGTGCGGTAAGCGACGGATCTTCGCCGGGAACGTGTTTCGAACGTCCCGCCCGGCCGCCTCTCAGGACCTCCTCAGGAACGGCCGCTGTACTGTGGTCATCGACCCTTTGACGAGACGCGCCCGCAGGAGCAGAGACCCATGATCATGCGCTACGGCTGGTTCCCCTTCGACGGCGTCATCGGACTGGCACTCCTGGTCGCGATCGTGGCGATCGCCATCGTCATCGTGGTCGCGGCCATGCAACGGCGCGACGGGCGCCACCATGACGAGGCGGATGCGATCCTGCGCAGCCGCCTGGCGCGCGGCGAGATCAGCGTCGAGGAATACGAGAAGGCCCGCCAGGCCCTCGGCCTCAAGTAGGCGCCGGCGACAGGCTCTGCTGTCGGCGGCGGGGTCTGCGCTGCGGCGCCGGTAGGCCCCCGGCCGGTCGTCAGGATCCCGGCCGGAAGATCATCAGGAGGAAGATGGCCACCAGGAGGACGGTCAGGATAAGGCCGCCCTGCTGGACCTTCTTGATGGCGGCCAGCAACTCCGGCGGCGGACCTCCAGGCGGCGGACCTCCAGGAGGCGGGCCACCGGCGGGCGGCGTGGACAGGGCGATGACCTTGTGGGCGGCGGGGTCCTGGACGAAGACGACGTAGGCGATGGCGACGATGTAGACGGCGATGCCGAGCAGGAGCCAGCGCGAGGTCGGCGCCAGCACGTCGATGGGCAACGTCCAGATCAACCCGATGCCGCTGAGCGGCATCGTCAGGGCCACGGGCAGCACGACCCGCCGCTCGATGGCGCCCGAGATCCGTGCGGCGAAGTTCGCGTGCATCGGCTCCTTGCCGCCCATCGCGCCGATGAGCGGGAAGACGAACGTCGGCCCGAAGGCGACGATCGCCGCGCCGATGTGCAGGAAGAAGAACAGCTGGATCATCGCCTCGCCTCCGCTGGATCCCTCGCCGCCCGTGCCTGGGCCGCCCCGAGCGTAGCAGGGCGCCGACGCCGGTGCGGCCTCAGGTCGCAGGCCGCGCCGCGGGCGAGGAGGCGTTCGGCCATGCGCCCGTACATGGGCGGGGCACCGTGGAAGCCGGGGACAAGCAGGACCGCGGGCCGCTCCCCGGCGGTCACGCTCCGGGCGCCTCGCTCGGCGGTTCGCCGGCCGGTTCCGTCCGAGGTTCGCCGGCCAGTTCGCCGGGGGCCTCGGCCGCGGTCGCACGCCGCAGTCGCCGCTGCACCCGCTGCTCGCCGCCGTGGACGAGCGAGTAGACGACCGGCACGACGACCAGCGTCAGCAGCGTCGAGGTGAAGAGGCCGCCGATGACGACCGTGCCCAACTCGGCGGCGATGATGCTGCCCTGGTTGAGGCCGAGGGCCAGCGGGATGAGGGCCAGGATCGTCGCCAACGCGGTCATCAGGATCGGTCGCACCCGGGTCCGGCCGGCGTGGATCAGGGCGTGTTCGATGGAGTAGCCCTTGCGCCGCATCTGGCCGACCAGGTCGATGAAGACGATGGCGTTGGTGACGACGATGCCGATGAGCATGAGCAGGCCGATGAGGGCGCTGATGCCCAGGGCACGGCCGGTCACGAGCAGGGCGACGAAGGCGCCGATCGTCGCCAGCGGCAGGCTGAAGAGGATGACGAAGGGATCGAGCAGGCTGCCGAAGACGATGACCATGACGATGTAGACGACGAAGATCGAGATGACCATGGCGAAGATGAGGTTGCTGAAGCCCTCGCTCATCTGGGCCGTGATGCCGGTCAGCTGGACGCTGACGGTGCTGGGCAGGCCGAGCGCAGCGATGGCCTTCTGGACCGCCGCGGAGGTCCCGCCGGTGTCCTTGGCCAGGATGTCGCCGCTGACGGTGGCCGACGGCTTCTGGTCCACCCGGGTGATGCTGGCCTGGGCCTGGACGGTGTCGACGGTCGCCACGCCGCGCAGCAGGGGCGTCAGCGCCTGGGGGTTGGCGAGCGCCTTCGGATCGACGCGGACGAAGACGGGCGTGACCCCCGGGCGGCCGTCGAATACGGCCTGGATGGCCGTCTGCCCGGCCAGCTCCCCACGGACCAGGCGGGAAACGGCGTCGGTGGTCAGGCCGAGGGCGATGGCCTTGTTGGGATCGACCCGGATCTGCAGCTCGGGCGTCTCCGCGGCCAGGTCGTTGCCCACGTTGACGACCCCGGGCACGGCCTTGACAGCCGCGGTGATGGCGTCGGTGGCGGCATGCAGCGCCGCCGGGTCGTCGCTGGAGATGACGATGGAAAGGCCGCTGCCGCCGTTGGTGAGCTGCCCGACGCTGACGCTGTAGCCGTTGGCGTCGATCGGCGCCAGGCGGTCGAGCAGGTCGGTCGTCTTCTGGTCGAGATCGACGTCGGCCTTCAGCGTCACCAGGATCGTGGCCGCGTTGGCGCTGCGCCCGAAGAAGGAGGCCTGCACCGTCGAGAAGCCGGTGTCGCCCTCCCCGGCCAGGGAGGTGTGATACGTGACCACGGACGGGTCTGCGGCGACGAGCTTCTCGGCCTCGATCGCGCGGGTCAGGACGGCGGCCGACGTGGTGCCCGCCGGCGGCGCGATGGTGACGGCCAGGATCTTGTCCGAGCCGGCGTTCAGGAAGGCCGTGGGGATGAGCGGCACGAGCGCCATCGAGGCCGCGAAGAGGATCGCGGCGATGGCCAGGGTGGCCCAGCGGAAGCGCAGCGCGAGGCGCAGCCCCGGGGTGTAGAGGCGCTGTACCCAGGTGTCCTTGGCCCCCGACTCGCCCGCGCCGGGAGCGTGCTTGACCCTCGGGACCAGGAAATAGGCGAGCACCGGCACGACGGTCAGGGCCACGAAGAGCGAGGCCAGCAGGGCGAAGGTGACGGTCAGGCTGAAGGGCAGGAAGAACTGGGTCACCAGGCCACCCACGAAGCCGATGGGCAGGAAGACCGCGACCGTCGTGATCGTCGAGCTGGTGATCGCCGCGGAGACCTCGCGGGTGCCCTCGATGACGGCCTGGCCGATCGGCTCGCGGTTGGCACGGTGGTGCCGGAAGATGTTCTCGAGGACGACGATGGCGTCGTCGACGACCCGGCCGACGGCCACCGCCAGGCCGCCCAGGGTCATGATATTCAGGCTGACGCCGCCGATGCGCATCAGCACCAACGCGGTCATCACGCTGAGCGGGATGCTCATCGCCGCCACCAGCGTGCTGCGCACGTTGAGCAGGAACAGGAAGATGATGAGCACCGCAAAGGCCGCCCCGAGGCCGCCCTCGCGGACCAGCCCGTCGATCGACTGCTCGATGAAGTCGGCGCTGCGGAAGGCGTAGACGACGGTCAGGCCGAGCCGGCCCGACAGCTCATCCATCTTGGCCTCGACGGCCTTCGTGACGTCGACGGTGTTGGCCGTGCTGGCCTTGACCACCGAGAGCGCGACGGACGGCTGGCCATCGGTGCGCGAGATGCCGGCCGACGGGTCGGGCGCGAAGGCGACGGTACCGAGGTCGCCGATGGTGATCGGCGTCGGGGCCGCCGGCGGCGTCGTGACGCCTGGCGCGGGCGTCGCCACGGGCGTGAAGGCGACCACGAGGCCCTTGATCTCGTCGGCACTGGCGAAGCGGTGGGTCGTCGTCACCGGCAGCGTCGTGTCGCCGTTGACGATCGTGCCCGACGGGACGGTCAGGTCGTTGGCCTGAAGGACGCCGCTGACCTGGCCGACGCCGACGCCGGCTGCCGCGAGCTTGGCCGGGTCGAGGGTGACCTCGAGGCGCTCGAGGGCACCACCGGTGGTATCGACGCTGGCGACGCCGGGGATACCGGCCAGGGCGGGCACGACCTCGTCGCGCACGAGCGCGCCGACCTCGCCCGAACCGGTCGCCTGGACGGTCAGGGAGAGGATCGGGAAGGCATTGAAGTTCAGCGTGGTGACCTGGGGCGTGACCCCCAAGGGCAGGCCCGCCGAACGCAGGGCGGCCTGGGCGTCGCTGACCGTCGCCTTGAGGTCGGTGCCGTAGCTGAAGTTGGCCACGACGATCGACAGCCCGGCCGTCGAGTTCGACTGCACGGTCGTCACCCGCGCCAATCCGGCGAGCGTCCGCTCCACGGGCTTGCTGACCTGTTCGGCGACATCGGTCGTGCCCGCGCCGCCATAGGGCGTGATCACGGTGACGATCGGGAAGTCGATGTCGGGCAGCAGCTCGGACTTGAGGCTGCCCCAGGAGACGATGCCGGCGATGAAGACCGCGGCGGCGAGCAGGAAGGTGACGGAGGCGCGCTTCAGGGCCAGCTCAGTGAGGCGGTACACAGCATCCCCGTGACAGATCCGACGGAAGGGACCCCCGGCGCTGCGCACCGGTCCGTTGCCGCCCGCGTCCCGGATCGGGCTGCGGGCCGCGGGCAAGTCTACGCGAAATGCCGGGCCCGGGCCCCGGGCCGCTTACCAGGGCCTTACATTGCGACGGCGCCTCGCTGACGGCCGTCGCCCACAGTCGCTACAGTGGTGGAACGACCCGCCCCGATCTGACTTCGGAGGTTCATCGTGACCGACATCCCCCGCTGGCGGATCGCCCTCGTGGCGATCGCCCTCGTCGTCCTCGGTGCCATCGGCGCCGGCCTCGTGCTGGCCAACGACCCGGCCAACTCCCCATCGGCCGTCGGGTCCCCAGCGGCCTCGTCTCCTGCCGCAGCCGGCGTCACGGGCGGCACGAGCGCCGCCCGGCCGAACGCCCTGGCGCGGCTGCTCGACCTGGGCGCCCGCCTGCGGCGCATCGTCCATATCGAAGCGACCCTTGATCTGCCCAACAAGGGCATCGTCACCGCCGGCGTCGACCACGGCACGATCGCCACGATCGGGTCTGGGTCGATCGACGTGTCCGAGAAGGACGGCCAGACCGTGACCATCAAGACCGACACGAACACGAAGGTCCGCAAGGGCGGCGCCCTGGCCAAGCTGGACGATCTCAAGAAGGGTGATGAGGTCTTCGTGACCTCCCGCCTCGAGGGCGGCTCGTTCGTGGCCATCCGGATCATCGTCCCGCCCGCGGCCAAGACCCCCTAGCCGACCTCCCCCGCCGCTTCCCGCGCCCACGCGGCGCAGCCCGCG
>JBIOIE010000128.1:0-5061 GCA_044449605.1 Candidatus Limnocylindrales bacterium
ATCCACGGCCGGGAAGGGCAGCAGCTGGACGCCCGGCAGGAGGGGCTCGTAGCCCGCCCGGTAGACCGGGTTCGAGCTGGTGACCGAGACGGCCCCGAAGGTCCGGCCGTGGAAGCCGCCCCGGAAGGCGACGATGCCTGGGCGGCCGGTGACCCGGCGGGCCAGCTTCAGGGCGCCCTCGACGGCCTCGGAGCCCGAATTCATGAAGAGGACCGTGTCGAGCGGGGCCGGGAACTCGGCCGCGAGCATCGTCGCCAACCGGCTGACGGGCTCGGTGTAGCCCATCGCGTTGATCGGGGCGATGAGCCGGTCGACCTGCTCGTGGATGGCGGCCGTGACGGCCGGGTGGTGGTGGCCAAGGCCGGCGACGGCGATGCCGTTCGCGAAGTCGAGGTAGGCCCGCCCGTCCGAGTCATAGAGGCGGTGCCCCTCGCCGCGGCTCCAGGTCCGCTCGAAGTAGCGGCCGAGGACGGGCGAAAGATGGTCTGGCGCGGTGGCCTGCGTGGAGCGGATGGTGCTCATCGCCGCAGTCTAGCTTCCGGCTGGGTCCGGGACGGGGCCCCGCCCGCCTAGAATGCTGGGACGCCCGCACGAGGATCGAGACGCCCGTGATCGACCTGACCCCGACGCCCGAGAACCGGCTCGTCCAGGAGGCTGCCCGCGCCTTCGCCGAGGCCGAGATCCTGCCCCACATCCGCGACTGGGACGCGCACCACGAGGTGCCCCTCGGGACCTTCCAGCGGATGGGGGAGCTGGGCTTCCTGGGCGCGCCCATCCCGGAGGCGTACGGCGGATCGGGCATGGACTACGTCAGCCTGGGCCTCCTGTGCGAGGAGTTGGAGCGGGCCGACACGGCCTTCCGGGTGATCATGAGCGTCCACGTGGGGCTCAACTCGCTGACCCTCCTGCAGTGGGGTAGCGAGGACCAGAAGCAGCGCTTCCTGGTGCCCCAGGCGACGGGCGAGAAGCTGGCCACCTTCGCCCTCACCGAGCCGGGCGTCGGGACCGATGCCGCGAACCTCCAGACCACCGCTCGGCGCGAGGGCGACGAGTACGTCCTCAACGGCGCCAAGATCTGGATCAGCCTGGGCGACGTGGCCGACCACGTCCTCGTCTTCGCCACGTTGGACCGCGCGCGCGGCCATCGGGGCATCACCGCCTTCATCGTCGAACGGGGCATGGCCGGCTTCAGCAGCGGGACCCTCGAGGGCAAGATGGGCATCCATGCCGGCAACACCGGCCAGCTGTTCCTCGACGAGGTCCGCGTCCCGGCGGCCAACCGGGTAGGCGAGGAGGGCGAGGGCTTCGTCATCGCCATGAGCGCCATCGACCAGGGCCGCTTCACGGTGGCGAGCGGCGCGGTGGGCCTGGCCCAGGCCTGTCTGGACGCCTCGCTGAAGTACGCCCACGAGCGCCAGACCTTCGGCCAGGAGATCGGCCGCCACCAGCTCGTAAAGCAGATGATCGCGCGCATGGGCGCGGGCATCGAGGCCGGCCGGCTGCTCTGCTGGCAGGCCGCCTGGCTCAAGAACCGGGGCCGCCGCAACACCCGGGAGACGAGCCTGGCCAAGTGGTTCTGCACCGACCACGCCGTGCAGAGCGCACTTGATGCGATCCAGATCCACGGCGCCTACGGCTACTCGAACGAGTACCCGGTCGAGCGCTACCTGCGCAACAGCAAGGCGGCCGTCATCTACGAGGGCACCAGCCAGCTGCACACGCTCATCCAGGCCGACTACCTGCTCGGCTACCGCGAGGACCGTCCCCTGCGCTGCCCGCCGGTGCCGGCCCCGGGGTTCGAGGCGGCCTGACCGCCTCTCCGGCAGGTCAGGCCGTCGGGCCGACCATCCGGGCGGCCGGGAACTCGCCGCCCCGGGCATAGGCGACGGCTTCCTCGACGGTCAGCGCCCGCCCCTCGGCCACGTAGCGCGCGGCGTCGGCCGGGTCGACCTGGACCGTGGCCGGGTCGAGGCCGAACATCTCGACCGAGAAGGCCGCCAGGAAGGTCTCCGTCTCGTCCTGCAGTTTCCGCGCCGCCGCCGCCAGGCGCAATGCGCGGGGTGCGTCGCCGGACCGTGCCCACCACTTCGCGAAGTCGTCGAGGGCCAGGACGATGCCGGTGATCTCGCCGCTCGATTCGAGCAGGTCGAGGGCCTCGTCGAGGTGCTCACGTGCTGCCGGCAGGTCGCCGAGCTGCGTCTCCGAAGAACCGAGCATGTGCAACGACCAGGACGTCCAGTACGCGTCGTGGAGCTTGCGGGCGATGGCCAGCGCCTCGCGGTTGTCGACGGCCGCGGCCGCCCAGTCCTCCCGGAAGATCTGGAGCGTGCCCCGGGCCCAGATCGCCCGCAGGATGCCGGCCTCGTCGCCCAGCTCGCGGAAGATGGCCAGGCTCTCATCGATGAGCGCCTCGCCGCGTTGGACGTCGCTCTGGGGCATGATGTAGGCGAAGGACAGATTGAAGAGCGCCTGGGCGATGTCGGCCTTTTCGCCGTGTTCGCGGGCGATCGTGAGGGCCTCCTCGTACAGGCCGGCCGCGACGTCCATCTCGCCCAGCCAATAGGCGACGCCCCCGGCGGCCTCGAGCGCGCGCATGCGCTCCTCCGGATGATCGACGCAGCCGGGGATGGCCAGGATGGCCTCCAGCCGGCGCTGGCCCTCGCGCAGGTGGCCCCTGGTCTGCCAGAAGCGCCACAGCGCGGCGCCCAGGCGAGGGCCCACGATCGGGTCGCCGACCTCGACGGCCCAGGCGATGGCTGCCCGCAGGTTGTCGTGCTCGTGTTCGAGCCAGTCGAGCCAGGTCGCGCGGTCCTCCGCCGTCAGGTGCGGTGCGGAGCGCTCGGCGAAGCTCATGAAGTACTCGGCGTGACGGCGCCGGATCTCGGGCCGCTCGCCGCACGCCTCGAGCGCCTCCGAGGCGTACTCGCGGATCGTCTCGAGCATCACGAAGCGGGTATGGGTCTGGAGGTCGGTCTGGCGCAACAGGCTCTGGTCGACGAGGGCGGAGACGGTCTCGAGGACATCCAGCGCCGGCCCCGGGGCGCCATCGGCGGCCGGGCCGCAGACGGCCTCGGCGGCTTCCAGGGCGAAGCCCCCGACGAAGACCGAGAGCCGGCGGAAGAGGCGCTTCGCCTCGTCGTCGAGGAGGTCGTAGCTCCAGTCGATGGCGCCCCGCAGGGTCTGCTGGCGGGCGGGCAGGTTGCGCGAGCCGCTGCCGCCAAGGAGGCCCAGGCGGCTCTGCAGCCGGGGCAGCATGTCCTGGGGCGAGAGGAGCTTGATGCGCGCCGCGGCCAGCTCGATGGCCAGGGGCAGGCCGTCGAGGCGGGCGCAGATCTCGGCCACCGCCGGGGCGTTGTCGTTGTCGACCGTGAAGTCTGGGCGCATCGTTCGGGCCCGTGAGATGAAGAGGGCCACGGCCTCGTAGTGGGTCAGCGCCTCGAGTGGCGGGAGATGGGCCGGATCGGGCAGCCCGAGCGGGGGGACCGGGAACTCCTGCTCGCCATAGACGCGCAGGGCCGCCCGACTGGTGGCCACGCAGCGCAGCCCGGGTGCGGCCTGGAGCAGCTCGGCGACGTAGGCGGCGCCGTCGGTCACCTGCTCGAAGTTGTCGAGGACCAGGAGCATCCGCCGGGTGGCCAGGTAGGCCTTGAGGCGCTCGGGCATCGGCGCCCCGCCGGTGTCCTGGAGGCCCAGGGTCGAGGCGATCGTGTCGGGCACCAGGGCGGGGTCGGTGAGCGGCTCGAGGGGAACGAAGAAGACCCCGTCGGGGTAGTCGTCGATGGCCTCCGCGGCCAGCTGCAGCGCGAGGCGGGTCTTGCCCGTGCCGCCGGGCCCCGTGAGCGTCAGCAGGTGCGTCGTCGCCAGCAGTTCCCGTGCCGCGGCCACCTCCTTCTCGCGGCCCACGAAGCTGGTCAGCATGAGGGGCAGGTTGTTGGGCAGGTTCGAGAGCGTCTTGAGGGCCGGGAACTGGTCGGGCAGGCCGGCGATGACGAGCTGGCCGATGTGCTCCGCCCGGGAGAGGTCCTTGAGGCGGTGCTCGCCGAGGTCGCGGATGGCCACGTCGGCCGGCAGCGACCCCTCGACGAGCGCCCAGGTGGTCGAGGAGAGGAGGACCTGCCCGCCATGGCCAGCGGCCGCGATCCGCGCCGCGCGATGGACGTCGATACCGACGTAGTCGCCGTCGGGGACCAGCACGCCCTCCCCGGTGTGGAGGCCCATGCGCACGCGAACCGGTGAGTCGGCTGGCCAGGCGTGATCGGTCAGGGCCCGCTGGGCCGCCACCGTCGCCACGACCGCGCCCGGCGCGCTCCGGAAGACCACGAAAAACGAATCACCTTCGGTCTTGATCTCTCGCCCCCCATTGGCCGAGATCGCTCCACGGACGATGTCGTGGTGGCTTGCCAGCAGTGCGCTCCAGGGGCCTGTGCCCAGCCGCTCCGCGAGACGGGTCGAACCCTCGATGTCGGTGAAGAGGAAGGTGACGGTGCCGGTCGGCAGGCCCGCCGGGTCGGCGGCCGCCGGCGCGCTCGTGGCGCCGGCCGAAGGGCCGCTCGAGACGGGGGAGGGGAAGTCCATCGGCCGATGGTGCCGGTCGGCGGGCCCGCCGTCAAACGAGAAGCGGCCCTCGCGCGTCCGTGGACGTCGGCTGGACGAGGAAGATCCAGATGTCCCAGGTCACGTGGCTGACCACGAGCGCGCCGAGGGGCACTCCTGCGGCATAGAGCAGGCACCAGTGCGCGCCGGCCACGCCCGCGGCGCCGAAGAGCGTGAAGTTGCCGGTGACAAGGTGGACCCCACCGTAGGCCAGGGCGGCCAGCGCGGCGCCCGGCCATCGCCCGATCGCGGCGGCCAGGCCCTCCTGGACGTAGCCCCGCCAGAACAGCTCCTCGGCCGGCCCCACGATGGTCGCCAGTCGGGCCGCGATCTCGCCCTTCGGACGCAGCCCGCGCAGGGCGTAGATGGCCCCGATATCTCGCTCGCCGGTGGGCACGTAGCGGCGGGCCATGCGATCGCCGGCCCGGAACGTGGCGTACAGCGTGGCGGCCGAGGCCAGGCCGAGGA
>JBIOIE010000129.1:0-5052 GCA_044449605.1 Candidatus Limnocylindrales bacterium
ACGATCGGTGGGGTCAACCTGGTGGCCGGCTTCCGGCCCGAGCTGTGGGCGGCCATCGCGCCCGACGTGGCCCCACCCGGCGTCACCGGCTTCGACGCGCCGCTCAGCGACGGGGCCGGCTACACGATGCCGGCGACCCAGCACGACGTCGTCATCTGGCTGGCGGGGGGCGGCTACGACACCGTCTTCGACCTCTCGCGCTCCGTCGTCAAGGAGCTGGCCGGCACGGCCGATCTGGCCAACGAGCTGATCGGCTGGCCCTACCATCACGATCTCGACCTGACCGGCTTCATCGACGGCACCGAGAACCCGAGCCTCATCGAGGCTACGGGCGTCGTCCTCGTCCCCCCGGGGTCACGGGGTGAGGGCGGAACGATCCTCCTGCTCCAGCAGTGGGAGCACGACGCCGCGACGTGGGAGGCCCTGCCGACGCCCCAGCAGGAGGCGGTCATCGGCCGGCGCAAGGCCGACAGCGCGGCACTGCTTCCGGCGCCGATCACCTCGCACGTGGCGCGCACCGACCAGGATCGCTTCGGCCGGATCTTCCGGCGCAACGTCGCCTACGGCTCGGTGAGCGTGCACGGGACGATCTTCGTCGGCTTCTGCGCCGACCAGCGGATCCTGGCGGCGATGCTCGAAAGCATGCTCGGGCGCTCCGGCGGGCCGGCCGATGCGCTCACGCGCTTCAGCCGCCCGCTCACGGGCGCCTACTACGTCATCCCCTCGGCGGACGCCCTGGCCGCATTCGGCGGGGCGGCGCGAACCTAGCTCTGGTTAGGCGCTGCCTCGACTTCGAGCGCCGGGCGCGCGGCCGGCGGGCTGGGCGATGCTGCCCGTCCGGTCGGCCTGGCCAGCGCCGCCTCGAGGCGCGCCAGGAACGGTTTCGCGCCGAGCCGCACCAGGGTCACCCGCGCCGCTTCCGCGGCCGTCCGGACCTCGGGCTCCGCCGGATCCAGCAGCGAGGCCATGTCGACGCCGCAGAGCGCCTCGTCCCAGGCCAGGCCCAGGTCGCGCCAGGCCCGGAGCGCCTCCCGGTAGAGAGCCAGGGCATCGGCCGTCCGCCCTTCGAGGGCGGCGATGCCGGCCCGGATCGTCATCCGGTCGGCCTCCAGGGCAGGCCCGTGGACGCCGCTGGCATCCAGCTCGGCCAGATCGACCCGGGCTGCCGCGACGTCCCCGGCCCAAAGTGCGGCGCGGGCGGGCTGCGGTAGATCCTCCGGGGACGACACGACCGCGATCGCCTGACGCCAATGCAGGCGCGCGTCGGCCAGCCGTCCCTCGCCGAAGGCGGCCCATGCCTTGGCCCAATCGAGGGTAGCGAGCCGCATCACGTCGGTCGCACCGGCGAGCAGCTGCTCGACCTCGACGACCATCTCGTGCGTCGGTTCGCCCAGGAGGGCGTCGTACTCGATCGCGGCCGCGAGGAGTTCCGCCCGGGCGGCGGCCTCGAAGTCCTCGGCCAGGGCTTCTTCGAGGACCCCGGCGCCCCACGCCCATTCGCCGACCCGGATCGCCGCACCGGCCGCGTTCCCGGTCACCACGGAGTTCCGCTGGCCCAGACGACGGGCCGTGATGACCCCGGCTCGCCCGATCTCCAGTGCCAGTCGCGGATCGCGGCGGAACTCGAGGGCGGTCCGGTTGATGGCGGCCCGCGTCTGGGTGTGGGCCAGGCCGTGACGCTCGGCCAGCTCCTGCCCGGCCCGCATCAAGGCCAGGCCTTCGGCCGAGCGGCCATCCATGGTCAGCGCCCCACCCTTCGTGACCAACGTGTCGGCGATGATGGGCGCGAGATCCATGTGCTCGGCCATGCGCAGCGCCAGGTCGGCGATCTCGATGGCGCGGCGGAGGTTGCCGCTAAGCCAGACGGCCCGAGCGAGTTCTCCGCCCAGTTCGGCCAGAGTGGCGTCGCCCTCGAGGTCGCTGAACTCGGCGTAGGCCCCCTCGAGGAGGGGCACGGCGATGTCACCGTGGCGCGACGTGACGAGGACGCGGCCCAGCGCGGCGGTCGCCCGGGCGGTGCCGATCCGGTCGCCGGCGGCGCGGTGGAGTTCGACAGCTCGCCGGAGGTAGCCTTCCGCCACCTCGTCCTGGCCGTTCGCAGAGGCGGAGGCACCGGCGCGCTCCAGGAGCAGGGCCTGCTCGGCCGGGTCGGTCGTGACGATGAGCGCCTGCTCGAGGTGGGCGACCGCCTGCTGGTGCGCCCCCAGGGCCGCCGCCCGCTCGGCCGCCGCCCGCAGGGCGAGGCGAGCCTGGGCGGCGAGGGCATCGGCTTCGGGCCCGGCGCTGGAGGCTTCGTAGGCCGCCAGGTAGTGAGTCGCGAGGGCACCTGCCAGCTCCTCGTCGCCGAGCGCCTCGAAATAGCGCGCCGCGGCCAGGTGACGGGCACGCCGCTCAGGCCGCCCGAGCGTGCCGTGAGCCACCTCGCGAATGAGCGATTGGATGAAGCGGTACTGGCCCCGCTCCGGGGAGCGCGGATCGGCCTCCAGCTCCAGCAGTTCACGCCGGACGAGTCCCTGGAGGCGGGTCTCGACGTCGGCCGGGTCGCGCCCCGACACCGCCACCAGGGCGCCAAGTGTGAAGCTCTGCCCCAGGACGGATCCGTCCTCGACAAGGCTCCTGTCGAGCGGCTCGAGGCGGTCGAGGCGGGAGGCGATGAGCGAGCGCAGCGTTTCGGGCACCTTGAGGTCGCCAAGGTCGCCGACTGCGCGGTAGCCGGCCTCGACGCGCTCGAGCCGCCCATCGGCCACGAGCATGCGGACCATCTCGACGGCATAGAGCGGGACACCGTCGGCACGGCCGACGATGGCGCGCACGGCCCGTTCGGGGAGGCCCGGCACCAGCCCCAGGATCAGTGCTCGCATCGAGGCATCGGGAAGTGGCTCGAGAGCGACGCCGGTGAAGTTGCGCGTCCCGACGCCCCAGTCGGGACGCCGGTCGAACAGTTCCGGCCGGGCCAGGGTCACGACGAGGAGCGGCGCCCCCTTCGACCATTCGAGGAGATGGCCGATGAAGTCGAGCAGGCCGTCGTCCGCCCACTGGAGATCCTCGAAGACAAGGACGGTGGTGCCCTTCAGGGCGATCCGCTCGAAGAAGGTGCGCCAGGCCGCAAAGAGGACGTCCCGCCCGCCGGGTGGCGCCGGCTCCAGGCCGAGGAGGGTGAGCAGCGCCGGCTCGATCCAGCGCCGGTCATCGTCGCCGGGGACGTATTCGGCGACGGCGGCCGCGATCCGCTCGCGTGTGGTCGCCTCGTCATCGGTCTCGGCCAGGCGAGCGCGGCGGCGGACCATCTCGCCGAGCGCCCAGAACGAGATCCCCTCGCCCGATGCGGGGGAGCGGCCGTGGTGCCAGTAGATCGTCTCGGCGACCCCGTCGACGTACTTCTCCAGCTCCCAGGCGAGGCGGCTCTTGCCGATGCCGCCCGGACCGGTCACCGACACGAGGCGTGGCCGACGGTCCCGCCCGACGACGGCGAGGGTGTCCTTGAGCAGGCGCAGCTCCTCGTCCCGGCCGACGAAGGGCGGCTCGGGCAGGTCCGAGCGGCCCCGTCCTCCCCGCTGAGCGACGACCCGCAGCGCCCGAAATGCCGGCACCGGGGCGGCCTTGCCCTTGAGGGCTTGAGGCCCTGCCGGCTCGAAGTCGATCGCTCGATCGGCCGCCCGCTGGGTCGCTTCGCCGACCAGGACCGTGCCCGGCGCCGCCACCGACTGGAGGCGGCTGGCGGTGTTGACGAGGTCGCCCGCGACCATGCCCTGGTTCGTGGCCCCGAGGGTCACCGCCGCCTCGCCGGTGAGCACGCCGGCGCGGGCCTGGATGGCGGGTCCCAACGTCTGCACCGCGTCGACCAGCTCGAGACCCGCCCGCACGGCCAGCTCCGCGTCGTCCTCCTGGGCGACCGGCGCACCCCAGACGGCCATGACCGCATCGCCGATGAACTTCTCGACCGTGCCGCCGTAGCGGGCGATGACCTCGCGGGCGAGGGCGAAGTAGCGGCTAAGCAGGTCGCGCGTCTCCTCCGGGTCACGCCCTTCCGACAAGGCCGTGAAACCGACCAGGTCGGCGAAGAGGACCGAGACGAGGCGTCGTTCGGCGACGGGCGCCGGGGTCGGGGCTGGAGCAGGGGGGGCAGCCACCTCCGACAGCGGCGCGGCGGCCGATCCGGACGCCACCAGGGAGGTCCCACAGTCGCCGCAGAACTTGCGCCCCGGCGGGTTCGACGCGCTGCAGGCCGGGCAGGTCGACGCCAGGTTCGACCCACACTCGCCGCAGAACTTCTGTCCCGCGTCGTTCGTGGCTGCGCAGGTCGGGCAGATCACCAGGGCAGTCCCTTCAGGAAGGCCATCGTGAAGAGACTACCGGACCACCATCGAAGGGTCGAGCCTCACACCGCGATGACGACCTCCCCTTCGGCGCCGATCCCTCAGGGACGAACGCCGGAGAGGGTACGCGCGGACCGCTGCGGGCTTCGGGAGCCCGAAGCCGTGCTCCGCGGACCACTCGGAGAAGCGTCGGCCACGACGCGGTTGCGGCCCGCTGCCTTGGCCATGTAGAGGCTGTGGTCGGCGCGGGCCATCAACTCCGATGGCGCGTCGTGCGCCAGCGCCCGGCTGGCCCCGATGCTGACCGTCAGCGGCAGCGCCCCCACGAGCGGAGCCCAGTCGTGCCGAGCGACCGCATCCCGCATCGCCTCGAGAACGGCGGTCGCGGCGGCCACGTCCAGGCCCGGCAGGACGACCAGGAACTCCTCCCCGCCCAGGCGAGCCACGAAGCTGCGTCGCGGTAGGGCGCCGTCGACCTGGCCCGGGAGCCCTTCTTCGAGCACGCCGCCAAGTTCGGAGATCACTCGATCTCCCACGCCGTGCGAGAACCTGTCGTTGACGCGCTTGAAGTGGTCGGCATCCACGATCGCGACCACCAGCGGCTGGCTGGCACTGACAGCGGCCAGGCAGAGGGGCAGTTCCTCCTCCAGGAAGCGCCGGTTCGGCAGTCGGGTGAGCGCGTCCGTCCTGGCCTGGCGCCAGAACCGTCGGGCCTCATCGCGGGCCTCGGCCGTCT
>JBIOIE010000130.1:0-5049 GCA_044449605.1 Candidatus Limnocylindrales bacterium
AGGTGCGCCAGGGCCGCCAGGTCCTCGGACGTCAGCGGCGCCGCCAGCTCCAGGCTCACCGAGCGAAGCGCGCTCTCGCCGGTCGCCGAGGCCCGCAGCTCGTCCGGTGTGCCCAGGCCGACGAGCCGGCCGTGGTCGATGATGGCGACGCGGTCGGCCAGCGCGTCCGCCTCCTCGAGCAGGTGGGTGGTCACGACGACGGTCGCACCCCCGGCACGGAGGCCGCGCAACACCTCCCACGTCGCCCGCCGGGCGGTCACGTCCATGGCCGCCGTCGGCTCGTCGAGGATGGCCAGTTCGGGCCGGCCGACGATGGCCAGGGCCAGTCCCAGGCGCTGCCGCTCGCCGCCGGAGAGACTCCGGTAGCGGTCGCCGGACCGCCCCGCCAGTCCGACCTGCTCGAGGAGCGGGCCGGCATCCAGGGGCGTGGCATAGAAGGCGGCGAACAGGCGGACGGCCTCGAGGACGCGGATCTGGCTGTACAGGTCGGCTCGTTGGAGCATCACCCCGACGCGAGCGCGCAGCTCCCGCCCGTCCCGGCGCGGATCGAGGCCCAGCACCCGGACCGCACCGCCATCGGGCCGCCGGAAGCCCTCGACGATCTCGACGGTCGTCGTCTTGCCGGCCCCGTTCGGGCCGAGCAGGGCCAGGATCTCGCCGCGGCCGACGGTGAGGTCGAGACCATCGACGACCGCCCGACCGTCGTAGCGCTTGACGAGGCCCGCGATCTCGATGGCCGCTGCGGCCGGCCCGATGCTCACGGCGCGGCCGATCCCGGCGGCGATGAGGCGCCGGGGCTCGAGGACGCGCCCGCGGGGGGCAGGATGTCGGCCAGCAACTCCTCGAGGCTACCGGACGGTGGTGGCCCGAAGGAGACCGTGCGCACGATCCCGGCCGGGTCGATGTAGAAGGTCATCGGGGCGCCGTTGACCGAGTAGGCGCTCGCGGTCGACCCGTCCGGATCGACCAACGCCGGCCAGGTGGCACCGTAGGCGTTCATGAAGCCCGCGGCGCTGGCGGGGCTGTCCTTGAAGACGATGCCGACGGCGGCCAGCCGGTCGGCGGCGTGGTCGAGGAGCGCCTGGCGGACCAGGGGGAACTCGGTCCGGCAGGGCAGGCACCACGACGCCCAGAAGTAGACCAGCAACGGCCGGCCCTGGAAGTCGGACAGGCGCACCTCGTGGCCGTCGAGGTCCTGGAGGGCGAAATCGGGAGCGGCCTTGCCGACGAGCGGATGGCCGCCCACGATCAGCGGGCCGGTCGGGCCGGCCAGCACGCCGCTCAGCAACAGCGCGGCGACGACCAGGGCGGTGGCGCCCAGGATCACGGCCAGCCAGCGCCGGCGGGCGGTCGTCAGGAGATCGGCCGTGCGCGCCTCACTGGCTGGTGATGGTGCCGAACATCGTCTGGGGATGCACCTCGCAGACGAAATGGTACGTGCCCTTGGGCAGGGCCGGCACCTGGTAGGTCGTCTTGCCAGGTCCGGTGATCTTCTGGCCCTCGAAGAGTGCCGTCTTGAGGTCGCTGCCGGTGAAGATCGCGAAGTTGTGCTGCACACCGCTGTCCGGGTTGTCGAAGGCGACCGTCAGCGGGGTGTTGGCAGGGACCGTCAACGACTGGGTGTCGAAGCCGAGCACGCTCTGGGCGGTGATCGAGATGTTCGGGCTCAGGCTGGCGGCCGGGCCTCCGCCGCCCTGCGGGTTGACGAAGGCGATGAAGTTCGGGATGAGCACGAGGGCCACGGTGGCCGCGGCGATGAAGCCGTAGAGCCCGAGAAGGCTGCCGGGCAGCGACTTGGCCACGGGCCGGGCCGGCGGGGGATGGCCCGCCTCCGCGCCGCGCCACTCACGCCCGGCGTCGCGGTACCAGCCCACCGCGGCGACGAGGGCCATGGCCAGCCCGCCGGCGATGAACCAGGCGTTGATGACCAGCCCGAAGAAGAGCATGCCCAACCCGAGCGGGGCCAGGAACGGCCACGGGCTGGGGCCGGGCAGATGGACGCCGGGCGGCAGCACCTCCGGCGCGGGCGCCGGCAGGGCCGGCATGGTCGAGGGCACCCAGGACGGTTCCTCCGCCCGCCGCCATTCACGGCCGGCGTCGAGGTACCAGCCCGCGATGCCGGCCATCACGAGCCCGAGGCCGACGACGAGGAAGGGCAGGTTGATGAGGCCCTCGAGGCCAGGCGCCGCCCGGGTGATGATCTGGCCGGTGGCCGGGTCGACGACCGGTTGGGGGGCGCGACCGGCATGGAAGACGAGCGAGGCGAACAGGAAGACCGCGCCGGCGGGGATGAGGAACGGCCACTTCGAGGGGCCAGGCAGGTGCACGCCCGGCGGCGGGTGCCCCTCGCGCAGGGGCTCGATCCGCCGGATGCGATTGCCATCAGCGTTGCGGACCCAGGCCATCGCGAGGGCCGCCAGGCTCAGCGCGACGAGGCCCAGCACGATGGCCGGGATCCAGTTGCGGACGTCCTCCCAGTCGGGCAGCAGGACCTGGGAGAGCCAATCGATGATGTTGGCCCAGGCGGCTTGGAGCGTCTCGATCACGGTCGCGGGCTTCGGCGGCGACTCAGAGGTCGCGGGTGCCGCGCAGGATGATGCCGAAGGCGAAGGTCATGGCGATGCCGAGGACGATGAGCATCGTGGCCCCCGCCGCGTCCTTGCCCGGCGTGCCCCAGCCGGAGGCACCATAGATCACGCCGACGACGAGGAAGAGCGCCCCGATGGCGATCGCGAGGCCCGTCTTCGAACGCACGCGCGGCCTCCTAGCGGATGATGTAGAGGGTCAGGAAGAGGAAGACCCAGACCACGTCGACGAAGTGCCAGTAGGCGCTCACGGCTTCGACGGCGACGTGATGGCGGGCCGAGAACTGGCCGCTCGTACCGCGGGCCAGGATGATCCCGATGCCGATCACGCCGCCCAGCACGTGGGCGCCGTGGAAGCCGGTCATGGTGAAGAAGAGTGAGCCGAAGATGCTGCCGTTGAGGCTGATGCCCTCGGAGGCGAGGATGCTGTAGTCGGTGACCTGGAGGGCCAGGAAGGCGAGGCCCATGAGCATCGTCACCGCGAAGGCCCGATTGAGGCCCCGCCGGTCGCCCTTGCGGATCCGCCACAGGCCCCACTGGATGACGCCCGAGCTCGAGATCAGGATGATCGTGCCGATGACGACGAGGATGTTGAGCTTGAACTCGACGCCTTCGGGCAGGGCCGGCCAGTTGCTGCCGTACCGGGCGCGGGTGGCGAAGTAGGCCGCGAAGAGCCCGGCGAAGAACATGATCTCGCTGGTGATGAACAGGAGCATCCCCAGCAACGCCGTGTCGATGCCGCCCTTGGCGTGACCGGCCTCGGGTTCAGGGGCGCCGTGGCCGGCCACGACGACCTCGCTCGGGGCGGCCATCAGGACGCTCCCTCGCCGGCCTCGAGGGCCGGCGCGTGGCCCGCCCCGCCGTGCTTGAGATCGAACAGCGGCCGCTCGGAGCGGATCTCCGGCAGGTGGTCGAAGTTGTACGACGGCGGCGGACTGGTCGTCGCCCACTCGAGCGTGTTGGCGTCCCAGGGGTCGTCGCTGGCGGTGCGGGGCCCGCGCAGGGTGATGAAGAAGTTCCAGAGCAGCAACAGGATGCCCACGCCGAGCATGTACGAGCCGATCGTCGACAGATCGTTGAGGTCCTGCCAGCCGGCGTTGGGGGCGTAGTCCTGGATGCGCCGGGGCATGCCGCTCAGGCCCAGCAGGTGCATCGGGAAGAAGGTCACCTGGGTGCCGATGAAGATGATCGCGAACTGGAGCTTGCCGATGCGTTCGTTGAGGAGGCGGCCGGTCATCTTCGGGAACCAGTAGTAGGTCGCCGCCATGATCGCCATGGCCGAGCCGCCGAAGAGGACGTAGTGGAGGTGGGAGACGATCCAGTAGGTGTCCTGGAGGTCGAAGTCGATGGGTGTCGAGGCGCTGAACGCGCCGTCCAGCCCGCCGATGAGGAAGGACGACAGGAAGCCGACCGCGAAGAGCATCGCCGTGGTGAAGCGCAGCTTGCCGCGCCACATCGTGGCGATCCAGTTGAACATCTTCACCCCAGTCGGTACGGAGATGAGGAAGGTCGTGATCGAGAAGAAGGGCAGGAAGACGGCGCCCGTCGTGAACATGTGGTGGGCCCAGACGCCGAAGCCGAGCACGCCGATGGCCACGGTGGCCAGCACGAAGGCCCGGTAGCCGAAGAGCGGCTTGCGGCTGAAGACGGGCAGGACCTCGCTGATGATCCCGAAGGCGGGCAGGATGAGGATGTAGACCTCGGGATGCCCGAAGAACCAGAAGAGGTGCTGCCAGAGGATGCTGTCGCCGCCGGCGGCGGGATCGAAGAAGGAGCCGCCGTAGTTGCGGTCGATGAAGAGCATGATCATGCCGCTCGCCAGGACGGGCACCGCGAAGAGCAGGAGCACGTTGGTGACCAGCACGGTCCACACGAAGATGGGCAGCCGGAGCATGGTCATGCCGGGAGCCCGCAACTTGAAGATCGTGGCCAGGAAGTTGATGGCGCTGAGGATCGAGCTGATGCCGTTGAGGGTCAGCGCCGCCAGCCAGAGGTCCTGGCCGGTGCCGGCGTGGGCGGCCTCGGAGAGCGGGGTGTACGAAGTCCAGCCGCCCTCGGCGGCGCCGCCGAGGGCGAAGCCGCTGAAGAGGAGTAGTCCCGAGAAGGGGATGATCCAGAAGGACAGCGCGTTGATGCGCGGGAAGGCCATGTCGGCGGCGCCGATCTGGAGAGGCACGATGAAGTTGCCGAAGCCCGCCAGCATGGGCATGACGAAGAAGAAGATCATCGTCGTGCCGTGCATCGTGAAGGCCTGGTTGTAGAGGTCGGGGTTGAGGAGCTGCGTGCCCGGCCAAGCCAGCTCGGTGCGGATGCCCAGGGCCATGATCCCGCCGAGCAGGAAGAAGATGTACGCGGTGGTCACGTACATGATCCCGATCTTCTTGTGGTCGGTCGTCGTCAGCCACTCGTAGACGCGGGAGCGGGAGTAGGTGGCGGCCCGGGGCGTCAGGGCGGTCGTGGCCAT
>JBIOIE010000131.1:0-5026 GCA_044449605.1 Candidatus Limnocylindrales bacterium
CGTGCGCGGCCTCCTCGACGGCCAGCAGCCGGACGGTGGGTTCGGCAGGCATGCCTACGGGAAGTGGCGCGGCGCCCATTGGCGCCTCGTCTCGCTCGTCGAGCTGGGCATCCCGGCCGGAGAACCGCGAGCCCTCGCAGCCCTGGAGACCGTGCTGGCCTGGCTGATGGCTGAGTCGCATCGGCGGGTGCCCGTCATCGCGCGCCGCGCGCGCCGCTGTGCCTCGCAGGAGGGCAACGCGCTGGCCGTCGCCTCAAGGCTGGGGCTGGCCGACGACCCACGGGTGAGGCTCCTGGCGAGCTCGCTCCTGGGCTGGCAGTGGCCCGATGGCGGCTGGAACTGCGACCAGCGACCGGACGCCCATCGCTCGTCCTTCCACGAGACCCTGCCGCCCATCTGGGGCCTTCGTGAGTTCGCCCTCTCGACCGGCGATCCGGCGGCCGAGGAGGCGGCCCGCCGTGGCGCCGAGCTGCTCCTCGAGCACGGCCTGTTCAAGGCCCTCAAGACCGGGTCGCAGATCCATGAGGATTGGCTGACGCCTCACTGGCCGCCGTACTGGCATTACGAGACCCTTCAGGCGCTGGTCATCCTCGCCCGCCTCGGCCTGGCCGCCGACGCGCGAGCAGGGGAGGCGATCAGCCTGCTGCGGGGCCGCCAGGGCCCGGGTGGGCGATGGCGTTCCAGCGATCGCTGGTGGAAGCCGCCGGGGGGCCGTGGCTCGCGCTCTGAGGAGGCCGTCGACTGGCACGTGGACGATGCCGATGATCGGCTCGTGACCCTTCGGGCGCTGATCGTGCTTGCCGCCGTTCAGGCGGGCGCATAGACGACGGCCACGGCGAACTTCGTCTCGTAGCCGCTGCCCTCGCGAGCGACGAATCCTTGTGCGTGCCGTGTCGGCACCGCCGCCATCGACACGATGCGCTGGCCCTTCTGCGCCCGTGCTGCCGCGTCCTGGGCGATCTCTTCGTACATCGCCGCGGGGTCGACCTCGCTGCCCGTGTCCTCCGAGATGTAGACGACGATCGACTGATCGAGACCGGCGCTGAATTCCGCTGGGGTCACCGTTCCCTCCTTACCGCTCTTCGAGGCCGTTCCGATGCTGGATGTTACATAACTACCATTATCGGCAGTATCTATCCACACTGAGGATCGGGTCCGGCGTGCGGGACGGCGACATCACTGCTGCGTCATCGTCTCGCGAACCGGCACGTTGCTGCCAGTGATGATGAGGAGTGCTGGTCCTGTAGGCGGCGAGGCCAGTGCGCCGGCCCAGGAGGCAGCTGCGGCGCCTTCCACGGTGATGCCCAGTTCAGCGCGCAGCTCGGCCTCCGCGGCGTGGAGTTCGGCTTCGGAGGCCAGCAGGATGTCGTCGACCACGCCGGCCATGTCCTCGAGCGCCTCGGGCACGGGGACGCGACAGGCGATGCCCTCAGCGTAGGTGGCCGCCTCGGGCGTCTCGATCGCCCTCCCCTCTCGCCACGAAAGGGCCATGCAGGGGGCACCGGCGGCGACGACCCCGATCACCCGGGTCGCCGGTGATGCCTTGCGCAGCCACATCCCGATCCCGGCCAGCAGGGCGCCGTTGCCGAGGGGCACGTAGGCGGCCGCAAGGGCCGGCAGGGCGCTCCCGGCCACCCCGTCGGTGACCTCGACGGCCAGCGTGCCGTTGCCGATGGCTACGCGGGGATCCTCGCCGTCGACGATCAGCAGGCCGGCCCCGGTGGCCGCCTCGGCCGCGCAGGCCTCCCGGGCGGCGTCGAAGTCGCGGCCGCCGATCACCACACGGGCACCGAGCGTGCGCATCCGGGCGACTTTGGGCGCCGGTGTCGATTCGGCGACATAGACGCTGGCCGGCACGCCGGCCGCGCGACAGGCGAAGGCGATGCCCTGGCCGAAGTTGCCCGACGAGGCGACGATGGCGCCGTGGTCGGGACGCAGGCGCCCCTCCCCCACCAACGCCTCGACGGCCAGCCAGGTGCCCCGGCCCTTGAAGGCGCGGATCGGGTTGAGCGTCTCGACCTTGACCACGACCGGCACGCCCAGGCGTGCCGAGAGGCCCTCGTGGACGTACTGGGGCGAGTTCCGGTATGCCGCGGGGATCCGTTCTCGTGCGGCTAGGATGTCCGCGGCGCTGAACCGGGCCATCGGCTCCTCGATATGAGGCGGAGGGGCGAAACCGTTGCCCGATCGGCATCGTACCCAGCGCTGAGACGTCCCGTCCGACCAACCGCGACCACTGGAGACCGACTCATGCCGCGCTCCCCCTACACCCAGTTCCGCTCGCTGCTGGCCCTGTCGGTCGGCGGCGTCCTCCTCGCGGCCGCATGCAGCGCCGATGTCGGAGCGGGCGCCACGCCGACGGCGGGATCCGGCACGCCCGCGCCGACGAGCACGACGAGCGGAGGTGGCTACGGCGGTGGCGGTGGCAACGACTACCCGGTGCCGACACCCACGTCGGGTTCGCCAGCCACACCGATCCCGACTACGGGAGGGTCGTCTGGCGGCACGACCGTGACGATCTCCGCCGCGCAGTCGGCAAGCCTGGGCACCTACCTGACCGGCAAGGGCGGCCTGACCCTCTACACGAACTCGTACATCGACTCGGCGAGCTCGAGCGGCTGCAGCGGGAGCTGTGCCCAGACGTGGCCGCCCTACACGGTCGGTGCCAACGTCAGCGCTAACGGCGGCGCTGGGGTGACCGGCAACTTCGGGACGTTCACCCGTACGGACGGCAGCGTCCAGCTGACCTACGACGACCAGCCGCTCTACTACTACAGCGGCGACACGAAGTCCGGCGACACGAAGGGCAACGGGCTCGATAACGGCTACTGGCAGGTCGCCGCACCGTAACCCGCGGCGCTCGGGCTAGCCGGGCTCCCGCGCCGCGGCGCGCCACGCCTCCGCGGCGGCGCGCAGCTCGCCGGCCAGCGACGGAACCACGCGGCCCTTCACGCGCACGTCGCGGTCGCGATACGTGACCTCGACCGTGCCCCGCTCGCGGACCCGCGCGAGCAGCTCGCCCGCCGCGTACGGGAGGGCCACGTCGACGTCCTCCCAGAGGTCCGCGAGCACCGCCGAGAGCCGGACGCGGAGCGTGTCCAGGCCGTAGCCGGTCAGTGCGGAGACGCGCACGCCGTCGCCGATGGCGGGGGCCGGCCGGTCGCCGTCCTGGGCGGCGGGGTCGACGAGGTCGGCCTTGTTGTAGGCGACGAGGCGGGGCTTGTCGCCGGCACCCAGCTCGGCCAGCACCGCCTGGACCGTCGCCCGGTGCTCGGGCGCGTGACGGTCGGCGACGTCGACGACCTCGAGCAGGACGTCGGCCCGGTTGACCTCCTCGAGCGTGGCCCGGAAGGCGTCGATGAGTTGGTGGGGCAGCTTGTGGATGAAGCCGACCGTGTCGGTCACGATGGCGCTCTGGCCCTCGCCGAGCTTCACGCTCCGGCTGGTCGGGTCGAGCGTCGCGAAGAGGCGGTCTTCAGCGCGAGCGGCCTCCGAGCCGACCAGCGCATTGAGCATCGTCGACTTGCCCGAGTTCGTGTAGCCCACGATGGCCACCGTGGGCACGAGGCGCCGGTCCCGGGATCTGGCAGTCGTCTCGCGCTGGCGCCGGATCGCCTCGACGCGCTCCTTGAGCTTGCGGATCTTCTCGCGGATGACCCGCCGGTCCGTCTCCAGCTGGGTCTCGCCGGGGCCCCGCGTGCCGATCCCGCCGCCGGTCCGGGAGAGGTGGGTCCACAACCGCGTCAGGCGCGGCAGCTGGTACTCGAGCTGGGCCAGCTCGACCTGGAGGCGGCCCTCGTGGGTCTGGGCGTGCTGGGCGAAGATGTCGAGGATGAGCCCGCTGCGATCGAGGACCTTGACTTTGAGCAGCGTCTCGAGCGCCCGCTGCTGGTTCGGCGACAGCTCGTCGTCGGCCACCAGGAGGGTGAAGCCGGTCTCCGACTTCGCCGTCGTCAGCTCCTCGGCCTTGCCCTTGCCGAGGTAGGTATTGGGATCGATGTGACGGCGGCGCTGCCACTCGGCGCCGACGACCTCGGCCCCAGCGGTATCGGCCAGGGCGGCCAGCTCGTCGATGGATTCCTCCGCCGTCCAGCCGGGCTCGGCGCCGGTGTCGACGGCGACCAGGAACGCTCGCTCCTTCCGCGTCGCCAGGTCGATCATGTTCCCCCCGCTCATCGTCCCGATCCCACTTTCGCCGGGCCTTGCGCGCGGGAGCGCTCGAGCCACGGCTCGACCGCCTCCAGGGCGGCGGACAGCGGATCCTCCGCGGCGTTCAGCCAGCGGATGCCCGGCTCGGAGCGGAACCAGGTCGCCTGGCGGCGGGCGTAGATCCGTGTCCGGGCGGCGTCGCGGGCGATCGCGGTCGCCTCGTCGAACTCGCCGTCCGCGACCGAGAGGGCCTCGTAGTAGCCGAAGGCGCTGAACGCCCGGGGATGGACGCCGAAGCGGGCGCGCAGGGCGACCGCCTCCTCGACGAGCCCGGCGGCGAACTGGCCAGCCGCCCGCGTCGCGATGCGGCGGTCCTGCTCCTCTCGTCCCAGGCGCAGGCCGATCCAGCTCGACTGACCGGGATAGCCACGCGGCGGCTCGGGCAGCACGTCGCCGAGGAGTCGGGCCCGTTCGAGGGCGCGGACGACGCGGCGCGGGTTGGCCAGGTGGGTGGCTGCGGCGAGGCGCGGGGCCGTGCGCGCCAGCTCGCTGGCCAGGGCGGGCAGGCCCTCGCGCTCGAGGCGTTCCTCGAGCCCGGCGCGGACCGCGACGTCGGCGCTCTCCTCGGTGAAGGGCACGCCGCGCGCCACCGTGCGCAGGTAGAGCCCCGTGCCGCCGACGAGGATGGCCCAGTGGCCGCGCTCGGTGATGCCGGGCAGCACGGCGTAGGCGTGGCGCTGGAAGTCGGCCGCCGTGAACGGCTCGTCGGGGTCCACGAGGTCGAGGCCGTGGTGCGGAACCCGGGCGCGCTCGGCCGGGCCGACCTTGGCCGTGCCGATGTCCATGTAGCGGTAGACCTGGCGCGAGTCGGCCGAGA
>JBIOIE010000132.1:0-4957 GCA_044449605.1 Candidatus Limnocylindrales bacterium
GCCCAGACCGCCACCCCCCGGCCCACCACATCACCCACAACAACCCCCCCCTCAACCCCCACCCCAACAACCGCGTCGAACACCACATCCAGAAACCCAAAAACATGGGCCAGCGCTTCCAGGTCGACCACAGCACGTCGGGCCTGAGCCTGACCCTGGGCACCCAGGAGACCCATCCCATCGACCTGGCGACCGGCTACGCGACGATCGCCAACGGCGGCCGCTACGTCGGCCACACCTCGATCCTGCAGATCATGGACAGCACCGGCAAGGACCTCATCAGCCCGTATGTCCCGCCCGCCGGCGACCAGGTCGTCAGCCCGCAGGCCGCCTGGATCGTCACCGACATCCTGAACGGCAACACGAACCCGAGCGTCAACCCCTGGTGGGGCGCTTTCAAGATCACCAACAAGGCCGGGGCTCGCCGGCCGACAACCCTCAAGACGGGCACCAACAACGACGCCAAGGACCTGAGCGCCTACGGCTACATCGCGCCGCCCACGGCCGCCGGCCGAACCGCCGGTGAGTACGCCCTCGTCGTCGGTGCCTGGAACGGCAATAGCGACAACTCGGCCGTCGGCAACGTCAGCTCGCTCGAGGTCCCGACGTACGTCTGGCAGGGGTTCATCAAGGAAGCCACGAACAACTGGGCGATCAACCAGTTCAAGCGCCCTGACGGCCTCGTCCAGGCCACGATCGACGTGTTCTCCGGGATGGCACCGGGCGCCTTCTCGACCCAGACGACGACGGAGTGGTTCATCAAGGGCACCCAGCCGACGGTCCCCGATGACACCAAGGTCGGCCTGCAGGTCGACTCGGTCACGGGCCTGCTCTGGGTACCGGGCTGTCAGGGCCAGCCGGTGACGAAGGGCTTCCTCGACTTCAGTCATGTCGAGTCGGCCTTCCCGGCCTGGAACAAGGCGGACCAGGCCTGGGCCGCGCGGGCCCAGCAGGGCTCGGGAGTCGGGGGAGGCACGGGCGGATCGCGCACCACATACTTCCTCAACTTCAAGTGGCACCCCTACGGCGCCACGTGGGGCGCGCCCTTCCCACCGACCCAGACGTGTCTGGTGGGTCCGAGCCCGGCGCCGAGCGGCAGTGGCGGGGGCGGCTTTCCGACCCCACGGCCCAGACCAACGCCCCCCGGACCAACGCCGAGCCCGTCCCCGATCCTGTTCCCGCTCCTGCCTACAGCGTTGCGACGCTGGCGCCTTCACCGCCTTCACCACGCCCGCCCGGTCGCCACTCGCGCACGAGCGGATGGGTCGAGAGGAGGGCCCGGACCGCGTCGCGCATAGCGCCCGAGCCGTGGCCGTGGACGATGGTGACCCGGCTCACCCCCGCCAGCGACGCGCCGTCCAGGTAGCGGTCCAGGGTCTCCAGGGCTTCCTCGACGCGCGCCCCACGCAGGTCGAGGCTGCCCGGCGTCTCCGAGGCGGACCTGGCGGGTGACGGGGTCCCGGCACCGTACGCGCCTCGGCGGCCCGTGCGCGGCGCTCCATCGGGGCTGGCCTCACCGCCTGCCCCGGTCATCGTCGGGCCGCCCCGGGTGGCTGGCTCGATGAGGTCGTCGAGGGCCACCGCCACGCGCATGCCGCCGACCTCGAGCGTCGCCCGGCCGTCGCGGCCGAGAGCCGCGATCCGGCCCTCCCAACCTCCGCTCAGGCTGCGCCCCCGCATGCCCACCCGCCAGGCAGGCGGTGCCGCGGCCTCCGCCGACTCCGCGCGCGGCTTCCTGGCGCGGGGCACGGGGATGGCCGCCAGGCGGCGATCGAGTCCCGCCTCCAGGACATCCAGTCCGGCCTCGCTCGGGGTCTCGCGGGCACGAGCCGCGCGCGCGGTACGGATCTCCTCGCGGACGGCGGCCAGGGCCCGTTCGGCCTCGCCCCGGGCGCTCCCGAAGGCATCGTCGCGCTCGCGCCGGGCCCGGGCGCGCTCGACCTCCGCGGCCCGGCGGGCCTCCGCCGCTCGCTCCTCCGCTTCGTGGGCTCGCTCGACCGCCGCATCGGCCGTGTCGCGCGCCGCCCGGATACTGGCCAGGGTGGCCTCGAACTCGACCTGGGCCCGCGAGAGGCGCGCCCGGGCATCCTCGACGAGGGGCGTCGCCAGGCCCAGGCGTTCGGCGATCGCAAAGGCCTGGCTCGTACCGGGCAGGCCGATCGTCAGGCGGTAGGTCGGGCTGAGCGTCTCGAGATCGAACTCCACGGAGGCGTTGCGAGCCCCGGGCGTGTTGTGGGCGTAGGTCTTCAACTCGGCGTAGTGGGTCGTGGCCGCGACGAGCGCACCCGCCCGGATGAAGTGATCGAGCAGGGCCTGGGCCAGGGCCGAGCCCTCCGTCGGGTCCGTGCCGGCGCCCAGCTCGTCGAGGAGCACGAGGCAGCCCGGTCCGGCCGCGCCGACGATGCGCACGATCGAGCGGAGGTGGCCCGAGAACGTCGACAGGGACTGGGCCACCGACTGCTCGTCGCCGATGTCGGCGAACACGTCGGGGAAGATCGGCAGCCGGCTGCCAGGCGCGGCCGGGATGTGGAGGCCGGCCTGGTGCATCAGCGCCAGTAGGCCGATCGTGCGCAGAGCGACCGTCTTGCCGCCCGTGTTGGGGCCGGTGATGACGAGGGCCGTGTAGTCGCCGCCGAGGACGACGTCGATGGGCACCACCCGCCCCACGAGCCCGGGATGCCGCGCGCTGCGCAGTTCGACCAGGGGCTCCGGGACGGTCGCGGCCCGGGCTCCCTCCAACTCGCCGCCCAGGCGCGCCTTGGCCATCCAGAAGTCGAGGTCGGCCAGCGCCGCCAGCGTTTCCCGGAGGGCCGCCGCGTTCGTGCCGACGAGGGCCGACAGTTCGTCGAGGATACGTTCCTCCTCGGCTTGCACGGCGAGCTGGGCCTCGCGCCAGGCATTGCCCAGCTCGACGACCACGAGCGGCTCGATGAAGAGCGTCTGGCCGCTCCCGGACTGGTCGTGGACGATGCCCTTGACCCGGCCCTTGGCGTCGGCCCGGACGGGGATGACGTAGCGGCCTTCGCGCAGCGTGATGATCGGCTCCTGGAGTGCCCCGGACAGCTCCGCTCCATGGACGAGCTGCTCCAGGCGCGTGCGCAACCGCTCGTAGGCGATGCGGACGGCCCGGCGCAGTCCGCCCAAGGGCGGCGAGGCCGAATCGAGCATCTCGCCGGCCGGGTCGAAGCTGGCCTCGAGTCGGAGGCGCAGGTTGGGCAGGTGCTGGATACGCCGGCCCAGGTCGCGCAGGAGGGGCCGGCGCTCCCCCGCCAGGCCATCGGCGACCTTGGCGGCCGCGGCCAGCGTGACCATGATGTCGACGAGCTGACCAGGGTCGAGGCGGCCCCAGCGGGCCGCCCGTTCGACGGCAGGGCCGATGTCCCGGGCCGCGCCGATGCCGATGCCGGGCCGCTCCTCGAGCAGCGCCCGGGCCTGGTCGGTCTCGTCGAGCCCGCGCGCGACGACCTGCGCATCGGCACTCGGCGTGAGGGCTTCAGCGAGCCGGCGCGAGGGTCCGAATCCGGTCCCCGCGGCCAGCCGCTCGCGGATGAGCGGGAACTCCAGGAGCGCCAGCGACTTGGCGTCCACCTCAGGCGCCCCGCGCGAAGGGCCGCGACAGGGCCGGGTGGCCGCGCACACCGAAACGCCAAGCCAGCGCCGCCCACGGGGCGCCACGTCGCTCGACGCCGACCCGCGGACCGCGCACGACGCCGGCCGCCAGCAGCCTTTGCCGGGCTGCCTCCGCCGGAGCCGCCAACCAGAGCCCCTCCCCCGCCCGCAGGTCGAGGCCGTCAAGCTCCAGGCCGATGCCGAGGGCGGCGCAGAGGTTGCCCGGCCCGGCGGCGAGGCGCTCGACCGATGGTGGGTCCGCGCGGGCGTCCGATCGGCGGGCCGCAAGCTCGTTGACGCCCGCGTCAGGCATCGCCGCCCGCACGAGCACCGCGCCAACGGCGCCATCGGCGGCCCCGACGATGTTGAGGCAGTGATGGATACCGTAGATGCGGTAGACGTAGGCGTGGCCGGCCGGCCCGAACATCGTGAGATTGCGTCGCGTCGGCCCGAAGCGAGCGTGGCTAGCCTGATCCTCGGGCCCGCCGTAGGCCTCGACCTCGACGATCGTTGCCGTGCTCAGGCCCCCGGACGCCCAGCGCCGGACGACGCGCACGCCCAGCAGGGCCAGCGCCAGCTCCGGTGTCGCCCGGACATAGAAGGCCGGTGGCAGGGGTTCGCCGACCGCCGGCACGCGGACCGGCGGGGCTGCACTGGCCAAGACTTGGGGGCTCAACCGCCGAAGAGCCGGATCAGCTCCATGGGCAGGAAGGGACCGGTCACGGTCGTGACCATGGGCACGACGGTCGCGGCCACGAAGCTGCCGATGACCGACTGGGAGAGCAGCGTCTGGAGGCTGCCGAGCGCAGGCACCTCGTTGAAGCCGAAGCCGGGGCCGATCTGGTAGCCACTATCGAGGCCCGCGACCACGCCGGCCAGGACGAGCACAGCGACCACCAGGGCGATCGTGCCTCCCAGGAGTGGATCGAGCACGGCGGAAGCCGGCAGCAAGGCCTGGCGCTGGGTGGCTCCGACGATGAGCACCCCGCACACGCCCAGCGACACCACGAAGCTGATGAGGAAGGCGAGCATCAGGTCGTAGTCGCTGCTGAACGACGTCCACTGGGTGGCCAGGAGCCCGCCCAGTGGGGCCCGCAGGTTTGCCGCCAGGATGAACGAGAAGAACCAGGCGAGGGCCGAGATCACGGCCCGCCCGGCGCCCTGGTAGTAGCCCAGGACGAAGGCCCCTGCGAGCATCAGGCCAAGAAGAAAGTCGAGGGGCGTCAGGCTGTGCAGGAACCCAGCGATGTCCATCTCGGCTCCATGCGGCGAGAGGTAGGGTAGCAGCGGCCCCCCACGACGGCAACCAGAGCCTGGGCTGCTCTTCAGGCCCTCAGCCGGGCGCCGA
>JBIOIE010000133.1:0-4949 GCA_044449605.1 Candidatus Limnocylindrales bacterium
CAACGCGATCAGCGACGTGACCGCCCGCGAGGCCGCCTTCGCCGCCGACGCCAAGACCGCCAGCGACGACACGACCAGCGGCGCGAACGGCGGCGACCTGGGCTGGTTCGCCCGCGGTGCGATGGTCCAGGAGTTCAGCGATGCGCTCTTCACGGGTACCCACACCAAGGGCGACATCATCGGTCCCGTGCGCTCGCAGTTCGGCTGGCACGTCATCCTCTTCGAGGGCCGCCGGCCACCGGTCACCGATCGGGTCGACGCCCTGCTGACCAGCCTGGCCGCGCCCTACGCGGACTTCTCGGCGGCGGCCAAGGAGAACTCGAGCGGCCCGGAGGCCGCGAAGGGCGGCGACCTGGGCTGGATCGCCCGCGGCCAGAGCAAGGACATCAAGATCGAGGACGCGCTCTTCGCCTTGCAGGCCGGCAAGGTCTCGAAGCTGGCCCTCGAGCTGTCCGACGGCTTCCACATCTACAAGGTCACCGAGCGGACCAACCGCCCGGTCACGGGTACGCAGATCGATGCCATCAACATCAACGCCTTCAGCCTCTGGTTCCAGCCGCTGAAGGCGAAGGCGACGATCACCTACGACCCCTCCGCGACGGCCGTCGCCACGCCCTAGCGTGGCCCTCGGGGACGCGCTGGCCGACCTCGAGCAGCGCTTCGGGGTTCGGCCGTCGGACGGCCTCCAGGTGGTCGGCATCGGGGCGCTCGCCCGCCGGCCCATCGATCCGGGCTGGCCACTCTTGATCGTTGGCGGGTCGGACGTGCCCCGGGCGGCAGCGCCGCCGGAGTTCGATCCCGCGGTCCTGCCCGGGCGCCATGGCCACGGATCGGATCCGGGGGCCGTCCTGGCGGCCCTCTACCCGCCCGCCCATCCGGTCATCGGGCTGGCCGGCAGTCCGAACGGTCAAGTGGCCACGGTCGCCGGGCAGGCCGCCGCGACGCCCGGCTGCTGGTACCTGGCGCCGCTCGTCGGCGAGGCGAACCTCGCCAGCCCCCACGGACTGCCCTGGCTGGCGGCGCGCCTGCGGGCGCCCGACGGCTGCCCCTGGGATCGCGAGCAGACACACCAGAGCCTGCGCAAGCACCTGCTCGAGGAGGCCTACGAGGTCTACGACGCGCTGGAGGGCGGCTCGACGCCCGCCCTCGCCGGCGAGCTGGGCGACCTCCTCCTCCAGGTCGTCCTCCACGCCGAGTACGGCGCCGAGGCCGGCATCTTCGACCTGACCGACGTCTATCGCTCGATCATGGCCAAGATCGTCCGCCGCCACCCCCACGTCTTCGGCGACGTCGAGGCCCGTTCGGTCGAGGACGTGGTCCGCAATTGGGAGGTCATCAAGGCCGGCGAGCGGGCCGAGCTGGCCGCCGACGGTGAGCCCGTCCCGTCCGCCGAGGGCATGCCGGCGGCCTTCGCCGGCCTCTCCCGATCGCTCCCTGCGCTCGCCTACGCGCAGGAGATCCAGGACCGGGCGGCGTCGCTGGGCTACGACTGGCCGGACATCGAGGGCGTCATCGACAAGCTCGAGGAGGAGGCCATGGAGCTCCTCGAGGCCGAGGGACCGGCGGCTCGGGAGGAGGAGTTCGGCGACCTGCTCCTCGTCATCGTCAACCTCGGGCGTAAGCTGGGCATCGACGCCGAGGCGGCCCTGCGCTCGGCGAGCGCCAAGTTCGCCGGCCGCTTTGCCCGGGTCGAGCGGCTGGCCGAGGGGCGGCCCCTGGCGGCGATGACCTTCGAGGAGTTGGACGGACTCTGGCAGGCCGCGAAGCGGGAAGAGGAGACGGCGCGATGACGATCGGCTCGGCACGCTTCCGCGCCGACGGGCGCACGCCCGGCCAGCTGCGGCCGCTGAAGTTCGAGCTGGACGTCCAGAAGTGGGCCGAGGGCTCGTGCACGATCCACGTCGGCGAGACGCGCGTCCTGTGCGCCGCGACGCTCGAGGAGCGCATCCCGCCCCACCTGCGCGGCAAGGGCGTCGGGTGGGTCACGGCCGAGTACGCGATGCTGCCGCGCGCCACGGCCGAGCGCTCCCAGCGCGAGGCGGTCAAGGGCCGCCAGGGGGGCCGCACCCATGAGATCCAGCGCCTCGTCGGGCGCTCGCTGCGCGGCGTCGTCGACACGGCCAAGCTCGGCGAGCGGACGGTGACCGTCGACTGCGACGTCCTCCAGGCCGACGGCGGCACGCGCACGGCTTCGATCACGGGCGGCTACGTGGCCCTCGTCCTGGCTCTCCGGCGGCGGGGTCTCCAGGCGGCCGTCAGCGGCCAGATCGCGGCGGTCAGCGTCGGACTCGTAGACGGCGCACCCCTGCTCGACCTCGACTACTCGGAGGATTCCCGGGCCGACGTCGACTTCAACGTCGTGGGCACGGATGCGGGCACCTACGTCGAGATCCAGGGCACGGCCGAGGGCAAGGCCTTCGACCGGGCCGCCATGGACCGGCTGCTGGCCCTCGCCGACGAGGGCCTCCAGCGGCTCTTCGTCCAGCAGCGCGAGGCGATCGCCCGCTCCGGTGCCTGACTCGGGCCCCGATCACGGACGCCGGCGCCTCCTCGTCGCCACCCGCTCGATCCACAAGCTAGCCGAGCTGCGAGCCCTGCTGGCGCTGCCGGCGACCGATCTGGTCTCGCTCGACGATGTCGGCGTGGCCGGCGACGCGATCGAGGACGGTCCCACGTTCGAGGCCAACGCGCTCATCAAGGCCCGCTGGGGCGTGGGCGCCAGCGGCCTGCCCACGCTCGCCGACGATTCGGGCATCGAAGTCGAGGCGCTCGGCTGGGGCCCCGGCGTGCGCACCCGGCGCTACGCGGGCGAGGACGCGACCGACGCCCGCAACAACGCCAAGCTGCTGGCCGCCCTGGCGGGGCTGGCCCCGGAGCGGCGCGCCGCCCGCTACGTCTGCGCGCTGGCCTTCCTGGCCCGGGCGGACGCCCGGCCGCTCGTCACCAGGGGCACATTCGAGGGGCGGATCGCGGCCGTGCCGCGCGGCTCCGGAGGCTTCGGATACGATCCGATCTTCGAGCCCGCCTCCGAATCACCAGGCGGCCGCACCGTCGGCCAGCTGAGCGCAGCCGAGAAGAACGCCATCTCGCATCGCGCGCTGGCGGCCCGGGCGCTGGGCGAGCGGCTGCGCGCCCTGGGCTACTGAAGGCGCTCCGGAACGCGGTCCATCGGGCGGCCTGCGCTACCATCCCTTCGTCGGGGTGTGGCGCAACCGGCGGCGCACGTGCTTTGGGAGCACGAGGATGTGGGTTCGAATCCCACCGCCCCGACCAACCCCTTCGGACGGCCGCAGTCAGCCCGCGGACCGGCCCGCCTCTAGGCGCGCGCCCTCGGGTCGAGGCCGGCGGCCCGCATCTCCGCCTCGCGGCGCGCGGCGGCTTCGGCGGTCCGTTCGAGGTGCGTCGCGACGACCTCCGCCGGCGCGCCCTCGACGATGATCTGGCCCTTCTCGATCAGCATCGCCCGATTGCAGTATTCGGTCACCCACTCCATGTCGTGCGTCACGAGCACGACGGCCTTGGCGGCCCGGACAAGCTCGATGACCCGGGCCTTGGACTTCTCGCGGAAGGCGGCGTCGCCGGTCGCCAGGACCTCGTCGAGGAGCAGGATCTCCGGGTCGACCGACGTCGCGATCGAGAAGCCGAGTCGGGCGCGCATGCCCATCGAGTAGGTCTTGAGGGGCGCGTCGATGAAGGCGCCCAGGTCGGCATAAGCGACGATGGAGGGCAGCAGCTCCCGGGTGACATGGTCGTCCAGGCCGAGGAACGCGCCGCCCAGGAGGATGTTCTCGATGCCGGATAGCTCCTGGTCGAAGCCGGCGCCGATGGTCAGCAGCCCCGACACGGGTCCGCGGACGTCGACGACGCCCTCCGAGGGTCGCATGATCCCGGCCAGCACCTGGAGGAGGGTGCTCTTGCCGGCTCCGTTGGGACCGATCACGGCGAGCGACTCGCCCTGGCGCAGCTCCAACGTGACATGCCGGAGCGCCCAGAAGCGCTCGGGCGGCTTGCGCAGGATGACGTTCGCGACCGACTCGCGGATCGTCCGCTTCCGGTTGAAGCGCAGGTTGTACTGGACGCCGAGATCCTCGCAGGCGATGGCCGTCGCCTGGCTCGGCTGCATGACCGGGACGGTCTCGATCACCCTAGAGGACCTTCGCGAAATCGGGCTCGAGGCGCTTGAAGAAGATCATCGCCAGGGCCAGGAAGATGACGCTCACGAAGAGGACCTGGGCGAGCCCCAGGAGGTCCGGCGGCACCGGCAGCCCGCCGTCGGCGGTGCCGTAGATGACCCGCCGGTACGAATCGAGGAGCGTGGCGAACGGGTTGGCCGCGAACAGGTCGTGGAGGATCGGATAGCGCTGGACCGTGCCCAGCTCATCGAGCGAGGCGAGGCTGTAGAGACCGGGCGACAGGAACCACCACAGCCGGAGCAGGTGGGTGGCGACGTTCCCGAGGTCACGGAAGTAGACGTTGCCGACGGCCACGACCATGGCCACGCCAAGCGTGAAGACGTACTGGATAGCGACGATGACCGGGATCCAGAGGAGCAAGGGGCTGATCCGGCTCGAGTCGAGCAGCATCATCATCCCCAGCGGGATGAGCCCCCAGGCGAAGCCGACGACCTCGGATGTGGCGGTCGCGACCGGCAGCACGATCTTGGGGAAGGCGATCTGGCGGATCAGCCGCTCCTGGAGCACGATCGACGTCGTGGCGTCCGTGACCGCGGTCGAGAACCACTTCCAGGGCAGGATGGCAGCCATGATGAAGAGCGGGTAGTCGGGCGTCGAGCGTCGCGCGATGATGGTCACGAAGATGACGTAGACGACCATCTGGAGAAGCGGGTCGAGGATCCACCAGAGGTTGCCCAGGATCGTGTCCGAGCCGCGCTTCTTCATGTTCGCGGCGACCAGGTAGCGAATGAGCCGCGTGCGCGAGGCGAGCTCGCG
>JBIOIE010000134.1:0-4920 GCA_044449605.1 Candidatus Limnocylindrales bacterium
ACCAGCCCCGTCGGCAGGGTCACGGCCAGGCCGAGGTGGACGCGGCGGCGCTGCCAGACGGAGACGCCGTCGGTCCGGGCGTTGACGTCGGGCAGCTCCACGAGGCTCTGGGCGGTGGCCGCAAGGACGAAGTCGGTGATGGTGATGGCGGCGCCCGCGGCCTTGAGCCGCCGCCGCTGCGCCTCGATGCGGGTCACGTCGACCGCCACCGTGACCGTGAAGTGGGGCACGGTCGTGAAGCTCTGGGTCAGCCGATCGGCGATGACCCGGCGCATCCGGCTCAGGGGTCGCGGTTCCTCCTCGCCCAGCACGGCGCCCGTCGAGGCCGCCGAGGCCCGGCTCGCCGTCGGGGCCGCCGACATCGCGGCGCCGCCGCCGCGCGCCGCGGCGACGTCCCGCTCGAGGATGCGGCCACCGGGCCCGCTGCCCACGATCGTGCGGGGATCGAGCCCTGCGTCCGCCGCCAGCCGGCTCGCCCGCGGGCTGATGCGCAGGCGGTCGCCCGGTGCCGCGAGGGGCACCGGCGCGGCCATCCTCGGGGCGGCCGCGACCGTGGCTGCGGCCTCCGGTGCCGAGACCTTCGGCGCGCCTGGGGCAGGCGCGATCTCCGCCGGTGCCAGCTCAGGGATCGCCTCTCCGAGGGCACCGACCCAGGCGCACACGGCGTTGACCGGCACGGTCTCGCCCTCGTGGACGATGCGCTTCAGGAGCACGCCCTCGTCGAACGACTCGACCTCCATGGCCGCTTTGTCGGTCTCGATCTCGAACAGGACGTCGCCCTTGTGGACCGCCTCGCCCTCCTGCTTCCGCCAGACGGTGAGGACACACTCCTCGGTCATCTGGCCCGGCTTGGGCATGAGGATCGGATGGGCCATCGTGGGGCGGGCCTAGCCGAGGGCGAGCACGGCCGCGACGATGTCGTCGGCGGTCGGCAGGAAGGCCTGTTCGAGACCGGTCGCCTGGGGAGAGATGCCGTTGGCGGCGCCGACGCGGCCGACCGGGCCGTCGAGCTCGTCGAAGGCCTCCTCCTGGATGCGGGCCACGATCTCGTTGACGAAGCTGCCGGTCAGGACGGCCTGGCTGGCCACGACGCAGCGGCCCGTCCTGCGAACGGACGCGAGCACCGTGTCCAGGTCCAGCGGGACGAGGCTGCGCAGGTCGACGACCTCGGCCGAGATGCCGTGCTGCCCCTGGAGCACCTCGGCCGCGGCAAGGGCGTCGAGGACGGCCGGGCCCCAGGCCACGATCGTCGCGCCGGAGCCCTCGCGGGCGACGCGGGCGACCCCGATGGTCACCAGCGCGTCCCCCTCGGGCACGACGCCCTTGGTCGAGTAGAGGGCCTGGCTCTCGACGAAGAGGACCGGGTTGTTGGTCCGGATGGCCGACTTCAGGAGGCCCTTGGCGTCGGCCGCCGTGGCCGGGTAGACGATCCACAGCCCCGGCGTATGGGCAAAGAGGCTCTCCAGCGACTGCGAGTGCTGGCCGCCGTAGCCCTTGCCGGCCCCGACCGAGGCGCGGATGACGAGCGGCACCTCGAGTTGGCCGCCGCTCATGAAGTGCCACTTGGCGGCCTGGTTGGCGATCTGGTCGGAGGCCATCAGGGCAAAGTCCATGTACATCAGCTCCACGATCGGCCGGGTGCCGACGATGGCCGCCCCGACGGCGGTGCCGCAGATGCACGCCTCCGAGATGGGCGTGTTGAAGACGCGCTGGCGGCCGAACGTCTCGAGCAGGCCCTTGGTCAGCTTGAAGGCGCCGCCGTAGTCGGCCAGGTCCTCGCCGTAATGGATCACCCGGGCGTCGCGCTGCATCTCCTCGACGAGCGCCTCGCGCAGCGCGTCCCTGTAGCTGATCGCTCCGTTCGCGTCGCGCTTGGCCACTGGCGCCGCGGCATACGTGACGGCCGAGCGGGCCGCGGCCGGGACCTCGTCCGCGCTGGTGTCCGTGTAGAGGTAGCGCAGCAACTCGGCCGGATCGGGGTCGGTGCCGGCGGCGGCGCGCACGGCCGCCTGGGCGTTGCGCTGGCGCGCCGCCGCCTCGATGGCCTCGACCCCTGCCGTGTCGGCCACGCCGGTCGCGACGAGCTGGCTCTTGAGATGCTCGATGGGATCGATGGCCCGCCAGGCGGCCTCTTCCTCGCGCGTCCGGTACTCGTTGCGCGGATCGGACAGGGAGTGGCCGTAGTAGCGGTACGTGCTCGCCTCGATGAGCACCGGGCCGCCGCCCGAGCGGCAGATGGCGGCCGCCCGCCGGACGGCGTCGCGGACGGCCAGGGCGTCCATGCCGTCGACGACCTCGGCGTGCATCCCGTTGTCGGCGAAGCCGGCGCCCCGTCGGGCGAGGTGATGGACGCCCATGACCTCCTCGTCGGTGCGGTGGGTCATGCCGTAGTGGTTGTTGACGATGAGGAAGATCACCGGAAGCCCGTAGGCATGGTCTCCCGCGAGGTGGTTCGTCCACTGGTCCTGGGCGGCCCAGTTGAGCGACTCGAGGACGACGCCGTTGGCATAGGCGCCGTCGCCGGCGAAGCAGCACACGACCCGGTCCGAGCCCTGGTAGCGGAGGGCCATGGCCGCCCCCGTGGCGATGGGCACGCTGCCCCCGACGATGGCGTTGGCGCCCAGATGGCCGGTCGAGAAGTCGCCGATGTGCATCCCGCCGCCCCGGCCGTGGCCGTAGCCCTCCTCCTTGCCGAACAGCTCGGCGAGGGTGCGCCGCAGGTGATCCTCGAGCGCGGCCGCCATCAGCTCCTCGTGCGTCCCCGCCGCAGCCTCCGGCACCCTGGCCCGAAGCTGGGCCGCGTCCATGGCCCGGATGGCCGCGAAGCCCTTGGCGATGGCATCCCCGTGGCCGCGATGCGAGCTGGTGATGTGGTCGTCGGGCCGGAGCGCCGCGCAGGCGCCCACGGCCGTGGCCTCCTGGCCGATCGAGACGTGGGTCGGGCCCCGGTAGTCGTAGCCGGGGAGGGGCTCGTAGCCCCCGGAGCGGAGGCGGACGATCGTCTCCTCCAGCTCCCGGATGGCGAGCATATCGTCGAACAGGGCCAGGGCCTGGGGGCCGGTCAGCGTGCCGTCGGCCAGCTCGGCGGCGAGGTCGCCGCGGTAGCGGTAGCCGGCGATGCGCCCGCACGATTCGTCGAACGGGGCAAGGTCCGGACGGCTGTCGCTCCGGAAGGTCGGTTCCGCCGCCGACGAGGTCACCTGGACACGTCTCCGATCAGTGCTGGCACGGGTGGTCGTTCGGCATTATCATCGATTATCGAGAGTACGGTAGGACCCGGTGCCGGTCAACGACGGGCAAAGGAGTCTTGGTGGCGGACGACGGGCTGATCGCGCGGAGCGTCCTGGCGAACCAGGTCAAGGACCGCCTCCTCCAGGACATCCTCTCGGGTCGCTACCGGGCCCATGCCCGGATCGTCGAGACCCAGGTGGCCAGGGAGCTGGGCACGAGCCAGGCCCCCGTGCGCGAGGCCCTGCGCGGCCTCGAGGCTCTCGGCGTCGTCGAGATCTCGCCCTTCCGGGGCGCCCGCGTCCGGCGCCCCAGCGCCACCGAGCTGCTGGAGGCCTACGAGGTCCGCTTCGAGTTGGAGGCGCTGGCCGCCCGCCTGGCCGTGCCCCGCATCACCGAGACCGACCTCGAGCTCCTTCAGGCCGACTTCGACGACCTCAAGGCCATGGCCGCGGCCGGCGATGCCCACGCCATCGCGCTCGCCGACGCGCGCTTCCACGGCCACATCATGCGCATGGCCGGCAACGCCACCCTGGAGCGGTTATGGCGCTCGCTCGAGCCGTTCTCGCGCACGTACATCACCCTCGTCGCGCCGGGCGTGGACCCGACCTGGACGGGCGATCTCCACGAGCCGATCCTGCGCGCTCTTCAGTCCCGCGACGCGGCGCTCGTCGTCGAGGCCCTCCACCACCACTTCGACGACGCCGCCGCCAAGCTCCGGGAAGGTTGGCTGGACGCGGAGACCGAGCAGGGCCCGGCGCGTCGCCGGAAGACGACGGCCCGCTCGACGAGCTAGGCGGGAGCGCCGGTCAGCGGCGCAGCAGCGCGGCGACCTGCTCGGCGACCCGCGCGGCCGACAGGCCGTACAGGTCCAGCAGGGCAGCGTTGGGGCCCGACTCGGGGAAAAGATCCTGCAGCCCGATGCGCTGGACGCGCGTCGGGCGTTGTTCGGAGAGCGTCTCGGCGACGGCGCCGCCGAGGCCCCCGATGATCGTGTGCTCCTCGATGGTGATGACCCGGTTCGTGCGCTCCGCGGCGGCCACGATGGCGGCCTCGTCGAGCGGCTTCAGGGTGGGCACGTGGAGCACGTGCGCAGCGATGCCCTGGCCGGCCAGGATCTCGGCCGCGTCGACGGTGCGCGGCGTCTGGGCGCCCGTGCTGACGAGCGTCACGTCGGCGCCCTCCCGGACGACCACGGCGCGGCCGAAGACGAAGGCGTAGTCATCCCCGAAGAGGCGCTGGGTCGCGTCGCGCACGAGGCGCACGTAGACGGGGCCGTCGTGGGTCACGCACCAGCGCAGCACCTGCGCGGTCTCCGTGTCGTCGGCCGGCGAGACCGTGACCATGCCCGGCATGGCCCGCATGATCGAGACGTCGTCCACGATCTGGTGGGACTTGCCGGTCATGCCCGTGAGCAACCCGGCGTAGCCGGCCGTGATCTTCACCGGCAGGCCCGTCTGGGCGATGAGCACCCGGACCTGGTCGAGGGGCCGGACCACCGCGAACGAGACGAAGGTGCTGATGAAGGGGATGAGGCCCATCGTGGCCAGCCCGGCAGCCACGCCCAGCATGTTCTGCTCGGCGATGCCCATCTGCAGGTAGCGCTCGGGGTGGGCCTCCTCGAAGATGTCGCCCTTCGTGGAGCTGCCCAGGTCCCCGTCGAGCATGACGATGCGCGGATCGGCCGTGGCC